>CAZTHD010000182.1:0-3649 GCA_964613315.1 uncultured Oscillospiraceae bacterium
AGATACCGAGGTTCCCGTCCTTCCTGAGACGTATATCCATCTCGGAGCCCCAGCCTCTTTCCTTGGTGCGTTTAAAGGCTGCGATGGAGTTTTCCGGGATCTGAGGCTTGTCGTGATAACCTCTGTGGGTATATCTGAAGCCTTTTAATACTTCGAGTTTTTCTTTTCTGTCCATCAGTCGTCCATATCCTCGAAAGCTTCAAGACCTTTCTTTGCTTCGACCTTTGCGTCGCCGTGCTTTACGAAGCACATGGTGACGAAGGAAAGAAGAACGAAGCATGCTGCATAGGGGAAGAGTATGCGGTAATCGATGACTCTCATGAGAGTTCCGACAAGAGTCGGAGTGACTATCTGGGCTGTCATGGAAGCCGTATAGTAATATCCTGTGAATTTACCGATATCGGAGCCCTTGCACATCTCTACTACCATGGGCAAAGAGTTGACGTTTATGGCGGCCCATGCAAGTCCCACAAGAGCAAATACCACGTACATGATCACGGTGACGTTGGCAGAGCTTGTGGTAAGGAAGTATCCTGTTCCGAAGCAGAGTGAAAGGAGTATGGTTCCTGCCATGATGGTCTTCTTTCTTCCGAGCTTTTGAGCGAGCTTTCCGATGGGTATATAGGAGATGATGGCTCCTCCCGTTGCTACTGTAAGGTAGAGGGATGCTTTGCCTATGCCTGAACCCATGACAACTGCAACGTATCTTGTGAACCAGGTGGTGACTCCGTTGTATCCTATGAACCAAAGGGCGATGGATGCGAGGAGGAAGCCGAGGCTCTTCTTTACTTCTTTAGGAAGAACTTCGTGTCCGGAGCTGTCTTCTTCAGCAAGGTTCCATTCGGGATGCTGGGCTTCCAGTTCCTTGTTTTCTGCGACGAGTTTGTTCTCGTTTATGGTTATGAGAAGGAGTCCTACGGAAATGAGCATTATCCCTCCCACTATGAGGAAGAGGGGCTGATAGTTCACGTGCTCAAGTCCTTCGGTCTTTGACTTTGGATACATCACTGCGGTGATGATGAGGTAGAGTATGCCTCCCACTGCGCCCATGAGGTTTATGATGGCGTTGGCCATGGATCTTAAGGGCTTAGGAGTAACGTCAGGCATGAGGGCGACTGCAGGTGATCTGTAAGTGCCCATTGAAAGGATGACCAGGCCAAGGCATACTACGAATGCGATCAGGAGGCCCTTTGCGGGAGCTGCTGCATACTTGTTATCGAAGATGGGCAGCATCTCGAGGAGTATGACTGCCGCAATGGTTCCGAAAAGTATGAAAGGAGTCCTCTTTCCGAGCTTGGTGGGTTTGATCTTGTCCGAAATGCTTCCGAAAATGGGAAGTAGAAACAGCGCCACTATGTTGTCTAGGGACATTAGGAATCCCGAGACGGATTCGTTGAGTTTGAAGGTGCCTGTCAGGATTAGGGGCACGATAGCGTCGTACATCTGCCAGAAAGCGCAGATGGAAAGGAATGCGAATCCTACCAGAAAGGTGCGTTTGTAATTGAGTTTCATAAAAGGCCTCCGTTATATAAATATTCTTTATTGATCTTCTTCGAATCGCGTTTCAGTAACGCGCCTAATGAGATGGTCGGCAAGTTTGTTGTCCTTTTTCATTTCTTCATAAGTCTCTACCGAATTGATGCAGAGGTTTGCGTAGGCTGCGTCCGTGATAGATCTCGAAAGAGCAAAGCAGTAATCCATGGAGATCATCTCCGTATGAAATCCCGTCTTCACCGAGAAGTACATATGTCTGTAATGGACATTGCCGTCTGCGTCCGTGACGGTGTATGCCGAAAGGTCCTCATCAGTCATGGGGAAGGAACGGAATGCAGCAAGGGAGAACTTGCCGTCCATGCCATCGTCCGTCATTTTGTACACCTTACCGTCATCATCCAGCCCGTATACGGGGTAAGACAAAGAAACGTCCTCCATATTTATGACCAGGGAATACTGGCCGGAAAGGAGCCCGTTGTCACTGGTGAGTATGCCGTCCGTAAGTCCCGCTGCCTCAAAGTGAGCCCTTATCATCTCCATCATGTAAGCGTATTTCATGAGGTTGAGATCAAGGGCCGGCACCTCGATACCGAGCTGCTCTGCCGCCTCCTCATATTCGTCTGAAACTTTGAAAATAACAGACTTTTCAGCCTTGTCGAGGACCAGTTCAAAATTGGACAGATCGTTTACGAGAGCGGCGATTTTGGCTATTCTGGAAGCTTCTTCTTCGTTGACTGAAGGATCTATTTCTTCGTGATCGTAGGAATAGACTATGTCGGACCACTCTTTGTAGAGAGCTCCCGCAAACATATTGAAGCCCCTTTGTTCAAGGGTCTTTTTGTATGCATCATCAAGGATACCGAAGAGTTCTTCGCTCAGAACGATCTTTTCTCCCTGATGCTGATAGATATATGCCAGGTTGTTGTAGCCTTCGTAGGACGCCGTATTATCAAGGAGCTTGTAGGCCCTTGCAAGGATGGAGGTGTATTCGTTGGTCACGCCTTTGTAAAGCTCCCTCATTTCTCCTACGCTTTCGCCCTTTATATGGTAACTAAGCTCTATGCCGGAAGTGTAGTTGGCAGCCTCCTTGTCCGATGCAGCCTGTATTGTATAGTAACCTTCCTCATGTATGCCGAGGTTCGTTATGGCTTTGGAAAAAGCAAAAATGGCCAGCGCAAGGGCAGCGACGAAGAGCGCTATCCTCAAGGGCAGGTGCTTATTGCTTATGACTATGGTTTCCTGTTCTTTTTTCATATATCTAGGTCTTCCTGCATGGAATGTATATTGAGCATTAAAAATATAGGCAACCTCCACGGCTGCCTATATTTTATCATATTTTGCAAATGTCTTGTAGTTTCAATTAACTAAATCTGACTGCCTTGTACTTCTCTATCTCCGAGGGGCTGCCGTAAACGAAATGTCCTCCGCCTATGTCGACAAGAGACGGCTTTTCCTCTGAGTAGTCGTGCATCTTTTCCGGTTCGTACACGAAGAGGGCTTTTTCCTTTTCGATGATGGGATCCGGAACAGGAATTGCCGACATGAGGGACTTGGTGTAGGGATGGAGCGGATGATTGAAGAGCTCTTCAGTTTCCGCGATCTCCATGATGCGTCCCTTGTATATGACGACGATCCTGTCTGAGATGTACCTTACGACCGAAAGGTCGTGAGCTATGAAGAGATAGGTTATCCCCTTCTCGTCCTGGAACTTCTTAAGAAGGTTCAGGATCTGAGCACGAATGGATACATCGAGAGCCGAGATAGGCTCGTCTGCTACGATGAATTCCGGTTCCATGACTATGGAACGGGCTATACCGACTCTCTGGCGCTGTCCGCCGGAGAACTCGTGGGGGTATCTCGTAAGGTGCTCGGGGAGAAGACCTACGTCTTCTATGATCTTCTCGACCTTTTGCATACGGTCTTTTTCATCTTCGAAAAGATGGAAGTTATATAGACCTTCTGAGATTATGTATTCGATAGTAGCTCTTTCGTTGAGGGATGCGGCAGGATCCTGGAATATCATCTGGATCTTGCGGACTACGTCTCTGTCCTCAGCCTTTGAAAGCTTACCTGAGATCCTCTTGCCTCTGTAGGTTATCTCGCCTTTGGACAGAGGATTTACCCTTACTCTGGCTCTTCCTAGGGTAGTCTTGCC
>CAZTHD010000182.1:3659-3918 GCA_964613315.1 uncultured Oscillospiraceae bacterium
CTTACGTCCTGTACGGCCTTGTATACATTCTTTCGGTTATTGATCTAAATGTCTAGGTCCTTCAGTGAAATAAGAGGCTCTTTGTTTGTATAATCCATTTTATTCTCGCCTTTCTACGCGTCGAAATCTACTATGGTAGCTTTCATCTTCTCGTGAAGATTCCGGATATTTGCAGGTTTTACCACCTTAGGCGCTCTCGGATCGAGGAGCCATGTCTTTGCATAGTGGGTATCGGATACCTTGAACATAGGCGGTTCCT
>CAZTHD010000183.1:0-3917 GCA_964613315.1 uncultured Oscillospiraceae bacterium
ACGGAGTCGAGTATACGCCTATGGATCTGGATACCTATCACTTCAGCGGAGACCATAAATGGCTTGAGGTGGCAATAGGGGTGATGGTGCAAAAGGATGCAGGATCGGATGTTTCTGTCACGGCGCTTCCGGCTTCGGCGTTTACCGAGAACGTACACTATACAGTAAACGGCCATGAAGTGACCGTCACTTACGATAAGCCGTGCAGACTTGGGTATTGGGACGGCAGCAAGTATCAGCCTATTGTCTATACATCTTCTTCGGGCACATCATATACCTTTGATGTACCCGAAGAATGTGATGAAGTACTGCTGGTAATAAAGGGAGATGCTGATTTTGACGGAAGGATCCGCCCTGCAGATGCCCTGCAGGTTCAAAAGGATGCCCTCAAAAAGATTACTTTAAGCAGTGAAGCGAAATTTGCAGGAGATGTATCTTCTCCATACGGAAGGTTGAATATTCAGGATGCCAGCACGATCAATAAGGCGGCGATACGTAAGATCACACTGACGTGGAGAGATGAATAAAAAGCAAAGAGCCCGGACAGTCAGGGCAAATCAAAGTTGTTGAGGGTTTGCCAAAGTTGCTGAGGGTTCCGCTTGAGGGTCTGACCTCCGCGTTGAGGGTCGGCGTTGAGGGTCTGAAGCAACAAACTGAATAAAATGAAGAGAAGAGCAGGTCAGTTCAGAAATGACTTGCTCTTCGTTCATGTTCATGTCAATTTAACCGTTCAAGGCATCGTCAATCAACCTGCTTGCTGTGATAAAGTCAGCAACGAGTCCGTTCTCGTCGTACATTTAATCTGGATTTTTAAATGAGCTGTTACCCATAGATTTCCAGTGCCTACGATCCATTTTCTCATCATCTGTCATATCAGAGAACTTTTTCACGTACTTAGTATTCTCTAGTCTAGATCCTCAGCGCTGCTGACCCAAAAACATTTATGCGGCTTACTCTCCTCCACACACAATGCGGGGGATTGTTCTTAATGTATTCTTAATCTTTTTGATCCTTTTGTCTTAATTACGCTGTGATATATAATTAGGACGAAAAGTGCAGAGGTTTTGCTCTGCTTCGTGTCTGCAGCACATTAACGGAGAAATAAATGCCAAACATTCTTATTTGCGATGATGACAAAGATATAGTCAACGCACTCAAGATCTATCTTTCAGATCCTGATTACAAGCTCTTTGAGGCTTTCAACGGAAAAGAAGCTTTGGAGACTGTCGAAAAAGAGGATATACAGCTCATCCTTATGGACATCATGATGCCCGTCATTGACGGCATAACTGCCATGGCAAAGATAAGAGAAAAGAGTAATATCCCTATCATCCTCCTTACTGCAAAAAGCGAGGATACGGACAAGATCTTAGGACTTAATGTGGGAGCAGATGACTATATCACTAAACCTTTCAATCCTTTGGAGGTGTCTGCCAGAGTCAAGTCTCAGCTGAGAAGATACCTTAAATTCGGAGGCGGCGCAGCCAAACCTGAATACTTTGTCAATGGGGGGATTGAACTGAACGACAAGACAAAGGAAGTCCTTCTTGACGGAGAACCCGTGTCTCTGACTCCAAAGGAATTTGAGATACTGAAGCTTCTCATTTCAAATCCGGGAAGAGTATTTTCGCCAAAGGAGATCTACAGTCTCATATGGCAGGAAAGACCCTTTGGTACCGACAATACAGTCGCAGTTCATATCAGGCATTTAAGGGAAAAGATAGAGATAGACCCGGCCGATCCAAGGTATATAAAAGTGGTATTCGGCCAAGGGTACAAAATGGAAGGGGATAGAAATAGATGAAAAATTTTGCAAGGACTTTAGGAGGAAAGACCCTCCTGTTCTTAGTATGCGTAGTGTCAGTTGTATCGCTTGTCCTTTGCGCAGCCCTAGCTTTCTTTTACATAGAGAGCGATCTGGATATCTATATCAAGACGAAAGAGGCTGTAAGAGATGAAGTAATAGACGAAGTATTGAATGATAGCATGGGGTACTCCCTGGCATGGTACGCAGCAAATAAAACAGATGCAGTTGCTGAAGAGAAAGAGTTTGATTATATCGTTACGGATCAGAACGGCACTATTGTTCTTTCAAGTGAAACTCATTTGGATTCAGAGGCATGGGATCGTACGATGCGATACGGCGTAATAAGAGATGCTCAAAGGAATGTCATTGATGTGTTCAGAATATCAAGTGGTCATGATCCATCTGACATGCCGGACTACACTGAGGTATATACTGTATCCATAGCAGCTAAGCCGGGATCTGACGCGTCAAGGATAGTAGATCTCATTACAAAGCTTGTAGATATAGCATATGAGCTTAGATATGCAGTATATGTTTTAGGAGTCATATCACTTCTCCTTGCAATCCTTTCTTTTGTAGGTCTCATGGGCGTGTCAGGAAGGCATCCGGGCAGCGAAGAAGTTTTCCCTGGGCCATTAAACAAGGTGCCCTTTGATATCCTTGCAGTCATATGCATAGGAGCTTCAGTTTTGCCGCTTCTTGGAATAAATGAATATTTCAGTTTCGTTTATCATGACGCTTTTGCGATCGTTCTTTTTGCCGGAGTGCTTTTGCTTGACCTTTGCCTGTTCTTGGGTCTTTGCATGAGCGCGGCCTGCAGGATCAAACTAAAGAAGTTCTTTGAAAATACAGCCATAGGTTTTTGCCTTAAGTTCCTTTGGAAGGGACTTGCATGGCTTTGGAAAGAACTCAAAAAGATCTGTGCCTTTGTCTTGGCTACGGTCAGGAACATCCCTATAGTTTGGAAGACAGCTCTTGCTGCAGGGATTTTCCTCTTTATAGACCTTTGCATAATGATGAGCGGATATCATCCAAGCTACGGCCTTGTGTTCATTGACTTCATCGTAAAGTTTGCTCTTGCGGTAGCTGCCATATGGTTTGCTGTCGCTTTGAAAAAACTCAAAAAGGGAGGCGAAGCCCTTGCCGCAGGAGACCTTTCATATCATGTGGATACCAAAGGCATGGTATGGGATCTTAAAAAGCACGGAGAAAACTTAAACAACATTGCAGGCGGTATGGCGATCGCTGTTGAGGACAGGCTGAAAAGCGAGAGAATGAAAACAGAACTCATAACCAATGTGTCTCATGACATCAAGACCCCTCTTACATCCATAATCAATTACGCAGATCTGATCTCCAAGGAGCCTTGCGATAATAAAAAGATAACAGAGTATTCAGAGGTCCTGACAAGGCAGTCTGAAAAACTGAAAAGGCTTATCGATGACCTTGTTGAAGCATCAAAGGCCTCTACAGGAAACCTGGAAGTCATGCTTGCTCCATGCAATGCATCGGTCTTCCTCGAGCAGGCAGACGGCGAATATGACGAAAAGCTCAAAGCAGCAGGCCTTGAGCTCATAACCAAGGTCCCTGAAAAGGAGCTTCGCATCATGGCTGACGGCCGCAGGATGCAGAGGATATTCGATAACCTTATGAATAACATATGCAAGTATGCCCAAGAAGGTACAAGAGTTTATCTGTCTTTAGAGGAGATAGATGGGAACGCGGTCATCAGCTTTAAGAATACATCAAGAGATCCTCTTGATATGTCTGAAGAAGAACTCATGGAGCGCTTCACAAGGGGAGATTCTTCAAGGACTACCGAAGGAAACGGCCTTGGTCTTTCCATCGCAAAGAGCATGGCAGAGCTCCAGGGAGGTTCACTAAAGCTCTCCATAGACGGAGACCTCTTCAAGGCTATCCTTAGCTTCCCGCTGATAGAAGAATAATCAGATTATTTATCAAACCGGGTCTATATAGCTCTAATTGGGCTTTGTTAAAATCTTTTAGTTAACATAGTGTAAAGTTACTGTAGAAAAAAAAGAATACTAAAAGAAGCACCCACAAGTGTTAAGATTTAAAAAACAAAATGCAAATCTTGATACTGAAAGTC
>CAZTHD010000184.1:0-3902 GCA_964613315.1 uncultured Oscillospiraceae bacterium
GCTCCGCAGTTGCAGAAGGTGCTCTTGACCTTTGCAAGGCTCTTCTTTACGCCGTCACCAAGGGGACCTGCATAGGGAACGTAGGAATCGACGCCCTCCTCAAAGGTGAGCTTGGAATCTCCGCCGAGGTCGTATCTTTGCCAGTTGCGGGCTCTGTTGGAACCCTCGCCCCAGTACTCCTTAACGAAGGAACCGTTTACGAGGAGCTTTGCCGTCGGTGATTCATCGTAACCTGCAAAGTATCTGCCCATCATGAGGAAGTCGGCTCCCATGGCAAGAGCAAGGGTCATGTGGTAGTCGTATACTATGCCGCCGTCGGAACAGATTGGTACGTATACTCCCGTTTCCTTGAAGTACTTATCTCTTTCTGCTGCGACATCTATGACTGCTGTCGCCTGGCCGCGTCCTATACCTTTGGTTTCCCTCGTGATACAGATGGAGCCTCCGCCTATACCTATCTTTACGAAGTCTGCGCCGCAGTCTGCGAGGAATCTGAAACCTTCGCCGTCTACGACGTTGCCTGCGCCGACCTTTACCTTGTCGCCGTAATGCTCTCTGATCCAGGCTATGGTCCTTTTTTGCCATTCGGTATATCCTTCGGAGCTGTCTATACAAAGTACGTCTGCTCCTGCTTCTACAAGAGCCGGAACTCTCTCCGCATAATCTCTTGTGTTGATGGCAGCACCTACCATGAAGCGCTTCTCGTCATCGAGGAGCTCCAGGGCATTGTACTTGTGGGAATCATAGTCTTTTCTGAATACGAAATACTTGAAGTTTCCCTCTTTATCCAGAATCGGAAGTACGTTGAGCTTGTGCTCCCAGATGTAATCATTAGCTTCTGCAAGTGTTATGCCTTCTTTTGCGGTGACCAGCTTATCTATGGGGGTCATGAATTCAGAGACCTTTGTCTTCATGTCCATCCTGCTGACTCTATAGTCTCTGCTCGTCACAAGGCCCAGCATCTTGCTGCCCAGAGTCCCGTCTTCCGTTACAGCTATGGTCGAGTGACCGGTCTTTTCCTTTATCTTGAGGAGTTCCTCCAGGGTATTGTCCGGACGAACGTTGGTGTCGGAACTTACGAAACCTGCCTTATATGCCTTTACCTTTGCTACCATGGCGGCTTGAGATTCTATGCTCTGTGAACAGAATATAAAAGAAATACCGCCTTCTTTGGCAAGGGCAATGGCCAGGTCTTCACCGGAAACCGACTGCATGCACGCAGAAACAAGCGGTATATTGAGTTTGATCGAGGGTTCTTCTCCCTTTTTGTATTTTACCAGGGGCGCGGAAAGATCCACCTTCTCAGGGATGTTGTCCGGCCCTGAATAGCCGGGGATGAGAAGATATTCGCTGAAGGTTCTTGAGGGTTCGTTGAAATACTTTGCCATCTGTGTCTCCTTTTTCATAGCTCAGTAATATTGGTATTTTTGGAATTATACCACTACTCTCGTACAATTGGAATCATAAATTTATATTAATTAGCTCTTTTTTCTATGTTATATATATCGTTTTGCATGGGCTATGAAAAAGGGACGGCTTTTCAAAGCCGCCCCTGGCAATTAATATATCACTTAATATATAATGTACGTTCTCTATTCGTAAGTTGCCGTCCTTATGGTATGGATCTGGCGTCTGAGATCGTCCTTGCCCCAGATGACTGGAACGGGATAAAGAGGA
Source organism: uncultured Oscillospiraceae bacterium (assembly GCA_964613315.1). GTDB lineage: Bacteria > Bacillota > Clostridia > Peptostreptococcales > Anaerovoracaceae > RUG13409. The sequence continues at coordinate 1,678 of CAZTHD010000184.1, forward strand.
TTGGCCTCTTTATCAGCCCATTCAATGATCTGATCTATATCCTCGTCCTTGATGCAGTCAAAGCCCGCGGGAAGTCCCATCTTCTGTTTCATCTCGTCTATCCATGCGATAAATGCAAGAGCCTTTTCCTCGCTACTTTCACCTTCCATGCCGCATACGTCCGCAAGATCTGCAAGCTTATCGTAGACTGCAGAGCCGAACTGTCTCATAACGTGGGGAAGTATCACTGACATTGCAAGTCCGTGTGCGACCCCGTAGAGACCACCGAGGGTGTGCCCTATAGCGTGTACGTATCCTACGCAGCCTCTCGTAAAGGCTCTGCCGGCATAGAACGCAGCATATTGCATCTTCTCCCTTGCTTCGAGGTCGCTTCCGTTTGTATATGCTTTGTAGAGATAATCATGGATGAGTTTGACGGCATCCTTTGCCATGGTATCTTCCACCTTTGTGTTATATGTATGGTTCGTATATGCCTCCACTGCGTGGCAAAGAGCATCCATTCCGGTAGTAGCAGTCACAAAGGGAGGAAGTCCCATTGTAAGCTCCGGATCGAGGACCGCATACTTTGGAAGTATGGAAGGATCGTTGATGCTCGCCTTGTGGTGAGTCGCAGCCTCCGTTATGACTGCAGCCACTGTGGTCTCTGAACCTGTTCCCGAAGTGGTGGGCACTGCCCAGAAGGGCACTATTTTCTTATGGACTTTCAATATGCCCTGAAGCTGGGCTACGGTCTTGTTTGGATGGGCTATCCTTGCTGCTATTCCTTTGGCGCAGTCCATGGGTGATCCGCCGCCAAAGGCGATGATACCTTCGCACCCGTTTTCCTTGTATGCTTTGAGACCTGCTTCCACGTTAAGATCCGTAGGATTAGGCTGAACGTCGGAAAAAACAGAATATTTAAGCCCTGCTTCTTCCATAGCCTTAGTGAGTCCGTCCGGCACTCCGAGCTTTACAAGCCCTCCGTCCGTTACAAGGAGAACGTTCTTTACTCCTTTTCCCAGTATGACTGCAGGAAGCTTCTTGATACTTCCCGGTCCTTCAGATACGAGTTCCGGGGTCCTGTAACCCATGAAATAGTTTCCGATCTTCATTCCTGCCTGGAAAACTCTGCACCAGACTTTACCCATTTTCTTTCCCTCCTTTGCTTTTGCTATGTGATCCGGGGTAGTCCCGGGTCTTGTCATCGTTATCGCCCCTATGGGGCAGACCTTTGCGCATATACCGCAGCCTATGCATGCCGCTTTATCGCTCTGCCTTGCTATGGTTATGATATCTCCTTTGAAACCGGGCTTTGTAAGCTCAAGGCAGTCCTTAGGGCAGTTCTCTATGCAGACGCTGCAGCCGGCGCAGGAAATAACGTCTATATACGGTACCAACTTTTCTTTTGCCATTTCCTTATCCTCCGCACACCGGGCTCATGAGCATTACCTTGTCGCCGTCACTTAGCTTTGCTCTCTTGTTTGCCTGCTTGCCGTTGATGACTACTATGCAGCCGTCTATGTCCTTTGCCGTGATCTTTGTTTTTGGGTTTATCCTCTTTGCTTCCTGAAGGAGCAGGGGATAAAGCTCTTTGACGCAGGTGACTTCTGTTTCCATTTTCTTTATACCCGTATCCAGTCTGAAAAGACCGAAAAGTTCAACGCTTATCATCAGATACCTCCCTTAGCTATCTTGAGCTTCCTGAGTGTAGACTCCAAAGGCACCCCGTTTTCATCCCAGCGCCTTGCTTTGTAATATGTTTTCTTCATACGCTCAAGGGGTACCTTTGTGCCGGGATCTGAAAGATCCTGTGGAACGTCTGTGAGCCTTGCGGGCAAAGTATCGTCTTTAGACGATATACCGAATCTGGCATTCAGCGACCTCTCCATGGTATATCCCCTTTCACCTATGCTCACATATTTACCGAAGGTCATAGGCATGCCGACGGCATATTTCAGACCCTTTGTATGATGGAATACAGGTAGGTGTATGGCAAGGCCCGGAGCGCATCTGTTTATGAACCTGAGTATCCCCCCTATATGAGGTATTGCTTTGTTTACTATTGTCGCTATGGCTCCGTTTGGCTTTGTAATGAGAAAGCCGGGGAAGAATGCATAGGAGGTAAATAGGCACTGTCCGGTTGCCGATATGGTCTCCATAAGGTCCTGGAAGAGCATGGTGAAGTCTGCTTTTGCCTTAGGAGTTTGAGGATCGGTAAAGAGGCCCAAGCCTTCGACTATTACTAG
>CAZTHD010000185.1:0-3897 GCA_964613315.1 uncultured Oscillospiraceae bacterium
GCTATAAGCTCTTCAGCGTAGGAAATGAAAATTACATCATCTATCCTCAGATGATAGCAGACATACCTGTACCTCAGCTCGTCATGAGCAGGGTCGTGATGATAGGAGATCTGGAGATAGGAACAGGCCTCGTGAATCCCGTGACGGAGACATCGACCACACCGTATATAATTCTCGACGGCGACGGTCTTGCGGATTACGACTTCAATGTTGACGTTTCAGGAAACAAAGTGACGGCGATATGGACTGCCGAAGCAGAGAACGGTATCGTCACGAAGAGAGCTTCTATAACTTTGGGAGAAGACGATGCTTTCGAAAAAGCTGTAAGTCTGACAAAGGATGACGGTGTATACAGATACCTGCCGGATCAGGCAGGAGAGCTGTCGATATTTGCTGAAAGCTGCGGAAGCGAAGAAGATAAGCAAAGATACAAAGACGAATACAAGGCTTATCTCATAGCAAAGAATCAGAAATCGGCAGGTGAAGGAGTCGATATATCCGAACTGTTCGATACAGGACTTACTGACAATCCTATCCTTGCTTCAGCGGTATATTCTTACGTTACTATGAGTGCGCTAGTAGATAAGCAGGGCACGTCTGCAACTTTGAATCTCGCAGCTCCGGGAACAGGAGAAGCTGAAGTCATTACTGCACAAATTCCCGGCGAAGTCATCGAAAACATAGAGACGGCAAAGATAGGAGATAAGACTTTGGTCGCCTATACCACGTCGAAGACGGTATACTTCGACGGAGACAGCTTTACAACGGAAGAGCCGGGCGGTATAGACGAAAATACTGAAAGAGGAATAATACGCCGTCTATATATACGTGAAGCAAGCCCAAGCGGTTTCGGTCCGGCCAAGATGATCCAGGAGATCGTCGATTTCGAAGGATGTACAGCCGATAACCTTGCGTCCGCTGCCCTCAAAGACGGCATATACATCGATCATTCCCTCAGCGGCGCAGGAGAAGCTGATCCCCATTACGGTAATCTCCGCTTCCTCACGGCTGCTCTTGAACAAGGTAAAGATCCGGAAGTGTTCATGCTCTTTGAGATGGGAAGCAACACCTACATATTAAGGCAAAAAGACCTGCTTTCCGTCATAGGCGGAAGCACGGCAGGCATCACTATTACTCCTGTATTCGAGAGCATCCAGGGTACTGATGTTGCCATAGGTTCAGACGGAAACAAGCTCGCGGTCGTGTATACGGCGGCTATGCCAAATACTCTGAACAATGCCATATTCGTAGCCTGGTGGGATCCGGCCATAGGAGGCTGGGGCGAATCATCCATACTTGCAATGAGACATCTCCAGATCTATGAGGACAGCATAGTCTACGGAATGAGTCCTGAAGATACGGAGAGAGCATATCTCGGAGAGATCAAAACTCCTGCAACGCCTAATCCCAACACGGGCTCGCCGTCAAGGCTCACCTTCAGCGACATCCAGATGTCAACGAGAGAAGTGGAGGCCGGCGGAGAGACCTATCAGGAGCTCATGATCCTTACAGAAGGAAGCATGATAGATCTTCAGCCCTTCGAATATGAGGATATCGAAGGTAAGACCATAAAGACCTATATCCCGGCGCGTAAGCCTTCCGAGGAAGATCCGGATCTTACGGTCCAGGTCCCGCCCAGCGTAGGCTTCTATGCCATAGCTTTCGGAGAAGGAGTACAAGCTGTAGGCGAAGGAGTTCTCGAATTTGCCAACTACGACTTTACCGCAGGCAACGAGCTCGTTGGAGAAGTGAACTTCCGTAACGTGGGTACAGCGGCTATCAGAGCCGGCATAAACAACCCCGTGACGGTGACCCTCTCCGTGAATAGAAAAAATGCGGGATCTCAGGAACTCGCCAAGTGGCTGCTCCCGGATACCATTCCTTCGGGAGGCAAGGTGAGACTCACCTTCAATACGGATCCCCTTGTGGAGAGTCTTCCGACCGAATCAAAGTTCTCTCTTACCATATCTGAAGATCCTCAGTACATAGAAGACGTATACGGAGGAGAGGCCTTTAAAGCCAGCATTTCCGATCTGTTCGAGGTCGAGGAAAAGGCAGAACTCATGTTCGGAAAGTTCGACGCTGAACTCAGGACCATAGAAAATGGATATGCAGTAGTTTATATCGACGCTTCGGTGCTCAACATAGGGAATAAAGATGCAGATCAGGTATTCATCCAGTTCACCTATGACAAGGGTAAAGGCGAGACCCTTAGCGACAGATACGTAGCTATAGACCTTAAGGATAATACCTTGACCACAGGATTTGAAGAGAAGGCCACGAGGGGTGTAGCGGCAAAAGATGAAAACGGCGTATATCTGCTGGCGGATATAGACGGCGGCCACGTTATAAGAAAAGGATACAAGAGAAACGTCAGCGGTACCATAAAGGTGCCGGTGGAAGCGTTCCTCTCAGGAGAAGATCTCAGTGGACTCCATTTGAGAGCCGAAGTATATTCTTCAGATGACGAACCTGATCTTGTAGGTAAGATGTACACGTCAGACCACGCCGAATACAACCAGGGCAACAATGTTGCGACAAGAACAGTAAAACACTCTACTGTATTCTATGCTCCGAGCCAGGTGTCCTTCTCCCTTGGAAACACCTTAAGACTGCCCGTTCCGTATATGACGACAGCGGGAGAACCTGATATAGTTGTTGAGGAGATAGACAGCGGAGCTGAAGGGTGGCAGTCCCTCCTCGGTATACTCTACTATGACAGCAGCACGAAGACCATAGTTGCAGCTGCCAATGAGACAGCCGAGCAGATGATAGAAAGGGGCGAGGTACCCTCCGGCATCATCCAGGTCAAGGATACTGCGACAAACTCCATAGCGGCGATAGCCTTCCGTATCACGGAGATGGCAGACGGCGTCAATATATTCAAGGACGACAAGTCCTTTACCTTCTATAACGCAAACGGCACTGTGACCGATACTGAAAATGAATCTGCAAGCGGCCAGGATTGGTACTTTGCTTCCAACGTTCCTGCAGAAGGCTGGGCAGGAGGGGAAACTGATACGGAAGTTCCTATGAACAACGATCTGTCCCGTGCGACCAAGAAGAATGCATACGTGGAGTTCCTGACAACGGCCGATACGATGAAAATCTACTTCTCAGGCAAGATCAAGGTGCAGAAAGGGCCATTCGACGAAGGTCAAGTATTCGATAAATCGCCTGCAGAGCTCGACTTCGGCAACGAAGAAGGCCTTACCTACGTGATAAGGATCACTGCTCTTGAAAAGGATACGGAACTCGACAGGTACACTGCGACCTATAAAGTAAGCCCTGTAGTGCAAAGAGACGAAGATGCGCCTCAGATACTCTGGAACCGCAGCTTCCCGGAGACTGCGTCCTTAAAGCCCGGTACCGAAGTTCCAATGCGCTGCTATATAGTGGATAACGGCGGAATAAGCAGGGTCACCTTCCAGGGCAAGGAGCTCACGGATAAGACTTATCCGAAGATAGAAAAGGCTGACTCCGGACTTTGGTACTTCGATTACAGCTTTACGAAGAATGATAAGTATGAAGTGGTCACCTGCGATACGGTAGGCAATACCTCAAAGATGCTCATCGATGCCCACTGGTACAATGCCATAGTCAGCTCAAGCGCCATAGCAGATGCTCCTGACTTTATGCCCGGAGATCTGTACTTTGTAGATGATGAAGGCACGCCGGTTCTTTCAGGAATACTCACAAAGGCTCCGTGGCTCTACAGCGAATATACGCCGGGCTCTGATGAGGAGAGCAGTGTATATCTCTTCTTGGAAGGAGACTTTGAAGAGGTCAAACTTGAAAAGGCCGAGAACGAAGAGAAGTGGAAGATAATATCCAACGGCTATTACATGGTAAAGGTGGACAGAGAGGACGGCGCCTGGGCCAGAGTCATCATCATGA
>CAZTHD010000186.1:0-3887 GCA_964613315.1 uncultured Oscillospiraceae bacterium
GCTCATGAAGGAGGAAATATTATGGGAAGACTGAGCGTAGATCTTTGCGGCATAAAACTTGATAACCCCGTTATCCCAGCTTCCGGCACTTTCGGATACGGATGTGAATTTGCGGAAATATACGATATCAACTGCCTTGGCACGTTTTCTTTCAAAGGAACGACAAGAGAAGAAAGATTCGGAAACCCCACACCCAGGATAGCAGAATCCCCTTCCGGCTGCGTCAATTCCGTGGGACTTCAAAACCCCGGAGTGGATAAAGTCATATCCCAAGAACTCCCCAAACTCAAGAAAGTATTCCATAAACCCGTTATAGCTAACGTCAGCGGTTTCTCTCTGGAAGAATACGTGGAAGTATACGAAAAACTCGATAAGGAAGAACAGGTGGGATGGCTCGAAGTAAACATCAGCTGCCCCAACGTCCACGGTGGAGGCATGAGCTTCGGAACAGATCCTAAAGCTGCGGCTGAAGTAACAAAAGCAGTCAAGGCTGTCACGACAAAGCCTGTCATCATGAAGCTCTCACCCAACGTTACGGACATCGCGGCCATAGCAAAGGCTTGCGAAGAAGCAGGAGCAGACGGAGTCAGCCTTATAAACACCATAATGGCGATGAGGATAGATATAAAGACGAGAAAGCCTATCATCGCAAACGTGACTGGAGGCCTTTCGGGAGCTGCGGTATTTCCTGTAGCAGTCCGCATGGTATACCAGGTCGCAAAAGCTGTAAAAATACCTGTCGTAGGACTTGGAGGTGTATCGAAGGCGGAAGACGTCATAGAAATGATGATGGCAGGAGCCAGCGCAGTTCAGGTAGGAGCTGCAAACCTCATAGATCCTTTTGCCAGCAAGAAGATCATAGAAGACCTGCCTAATGTTATGGATAAACTAAAGATTCAGAATATATCAGACATAATAGGAGCAGCATGATGAAAAGAGACGTTATAGTAGCATGTGATTTTCCCGGGAAAGAAGAAACACTAAACTTCCTTGATAAATTCAAAGAAGAAAAGCCCTTCGTAAAGATAGGCATGGAACTCTTTTACGCAGAAGGACCTGAGATCGTAAGGGAGATCAAAAAAAGAGGACATAAGATATTCCTTGACCTGAAACTCCACGACATACCAAACACCGTGGAGAAAGCTATGAAATCACTTTCAGATCTCGACGTGGACATATGCAATCTACATGCAGGCGGCGGGATCGAGATGATGAAAGCAGCAGTTGAAGGACTTACAAGAGAAGACGGGACAAGACCTCTTCTCATAGCCGTCACCATGCTCACTTCCATAAATCAGGAAATGATGGAAAATGAACTGAAGATAAAGGGAGAGCTTCCGGAAGTCGTCATGAGCTATGCGAAGAATGCAAAAGACGCAGGTCTCGACGGAGTGGTATGTTCCCCTCTTGAAGCATCAAAAGTCCACGAAGTCTGTGGAGAAGGCTTCCTTACCGTAACGCCCGGCATAAGATTTGCAGACGATGCAAAGGGAGACCAGCAGAGAGTAACGACTCCTGCAAAGGCAAAGGAGATAGGATCAGACTTCATAGTTGTCGGCAGGTCCATAACCGCAGCAGCAGATCCCGTAGAAGCTTACCGCAGATGCGTCGCTGATTTTTGCTGATCATATTATTCCGTCAATATCAGTCAGCTGTGTACACGATCTGATCAAAGCCCCTCAGGGCTTCTAGCCTTAAGCCTTTCTTAGACTTGCTGCTGCTCTTTCGGGCTGACGCCCGATCGCAGGCAAGTCTTAGAGAAAGTCTACGGCTGCCCTTCGAAGCGCTTTGCACATTCGTGCTTCACAACTGACTTCAACATAAAATACGAATAATACAAAGGAGAAAAAAATGAAAGAACTCATCGCAAAAGACCTCTTATCGATAGAAGCCGTATTCTTAAGCCCTGACAAGCCCTTTACCTGGGCCAGCGGCATCAAGAGCCCTATCTACTGTGACAATCGCCTGACCCTCACGGCGCCTAAGGTGAGAAACGACGTTGAGAACGGACTCGTAGAGCTCATAAAAGAGTATTACCCGGACGTTGAGGTGCTGATGGGCACGTCTACGGCAGGTATCGCCCACGCTGCGATCTCAGCCCACATCATGGGACTTCCCATGGGATACGTAAGGGGCGGCGCCAAGGACCACGGAAGGCAGAACCAGATCGAAGGCAAACTCGAAAAAGGACAGAAAGTCGTTGTGGTCGAAGACCTCATATCCACGGGCGGATCGGTGATCGAAGTCGTGAACGTGCTAAGGGAAGCTGGAGCCGAAGTTCTAGGCATAGTGAGCATCTTCACCTACGGTATGAAGAAAGGCCTCGACAGACTTGCTGAAGCAAAGGTAGTCAACCACTCCCTCACGGATTTCGACGTCATAGTCAAAGTCGCTGCCGATGAAGGATATATCAAAGCAGAAGACAGAGAAAGGCTCATAGCTTTTAGAAATGAGCCTTCAGACGAAAGCTGGATCAAGGAGAAATAAAAGATGAGAAACTTACTGGATATAATGGATCTCTCGGTAAAAGAGCTTGACGATCTCATCCATACGGCTCTCGATATATCTAAGGATCCTGAAAAATATGCAGAATGCTGCAAAAGAAAAAAGCTGGCTACTCTCTTCTTTGAACCTTCCACAAGGACGAGGCTGAGCTTCGAAGCTGCAATGTATGAGCTTGGAGGTCACGTCATAGGATTTTCAGAAGCGAGCTCAAGTTCTGTTTCTAAGGGTGAAAGCGTAGCGGATACGGTGAAGGTCGTCAGCAACTATGCAGACATAATTGCCATGAGACACCCAAAAGACGGTGCGGCGCTCGTAGCCATCAGGAACGCAAGAGTGCCTGTCATCAATGCAGGAGACGGCGGTCATCACCACCCCACTCAGACTCTTGCAGACCTCCTGACCATTTACGGGGAAAAAGGCAGCTTCGAAGGTCTTACCATAGGTCTTTGCGGCGATCTCAAATACGGAAGGACTGTTCACTCTCTTGTATATGCGATGTCAAGATATAAAGGGGTAAAGTTCGTATTCATATCTCCAAAGGAACTGAGTTTCCCGAAATACATCATAACGGACGTGCTGGACAAGAAAGGCATACCCTATTCTGAGACTGCAAGCCTTGAAGATGCCATCCCTGAGCTTGACATATTGTATATGACCCGCATCCAAAGAGAGCGCTTTGAAGATAAAGACGAGTATGAAAGGCTCAAAGACAGTTACGTTCTGACTCCGGAAAAACTCGTTCCGGCAAAAAAGAATATGGCCATACTCCATCCCCTGCCCCGCGTGAACGAGATATCGGTAGCTGTAGACGACGACCCGAGAGCCAAATATTTCGAGCAGACTCTGAACGGGAAATATATGCGCATGGCTCTCATACTCAAGCTGCTTGGACTTGACGGCAGCAAAGAAGAGCCAAAGGAAAGCGTAAAGAGCATATTCCTTGACGGTCTTAATTGCCCCAACAACAGATGCATAAGCAAGACTGAACAGGAGCTCAAACAGGAATTCTATGCTGTAGATGAGAGCAAAGGTATATACCGCTGCATCTACTGCGATACCGAGGTCAGAAAATGAAAAGAACAGATATCAAAAAGATAATGATCATAGGCTCAGGCCCTATAGTCATAGGACAGGCTGCAGAGTTCGACTACGCAGGAACACAGGCCTGCCTCGCTTAAGGAAGAGGGATACCAAGTGATTCTGGTAAACTCCAACCCGGCAACCATAATGACTGATACATCCATAGCGGATAAAGTATACATGGAGCCTCTCACCCTCGAATACGTGGCTAAGATCATAAGATATGAAAGGCCGGACGCCATACTTCCCGGTATAGGTGGCCAGACGGGACTCAACCTCGCCATGCAGCTCAAGAGAAAAGG
>CAZTHD010000187.1:0-3862 GCA_964613315.1 uncultured Oscillospiraceae bacterium
AATCGTATTGGAACACGTTTGTAAAAGATTTGACGATTTTTCCGCCGTTGAAGACCTCAACATGGTCATAGAGGATCGCGAATTCATAACTCTTCTCGGACCATCCGGCTGCGGAAAAACAACTACACTCAGAATGATAGCGGGCCTTGAAACGCCCACCGAAGGAAAGATCACCATAGGAGACGAGGTGGTATTCGATTCCGAAACGGGCATAAACGTATCTCCTGCAAAGAGAGATATAGGATTCCTTTTCCAGAACTATGCTCTCTGGCCCCACATGACCGTATATCAAAACATAGCCTTCGGTCTTGAAAACCTTAAGTGGCCTAAGGACAAGATCCGCGAAAGGGTAGACGAGATGCTCAAAATGCTAAAGATCGAGCAGTTCGAAAAGAGATATCCCTCAGAGCTCTCAGGCGGTCAGCAGCAAAGAGTTGCTATAGCAAGAACTCTTGCCCCAAAGCCAAAGGTGCTCTTCATGGACGAGCCTCTCTCAAACCTCGACGCAAAGCTTCGTCTCGAGATGAGAACGGAATTAAAGAGGCTCCATGCAGACACCGATTCAACCTTCGTATACGTTACCCACGATCAGCTGGAAGCTATGACCCTTGCAACAAGGGTATGCCTCATCGAAAGCGGATACATGCAGCAGTACGCACCGCCTCTTGAGACCTACAGCAATCCGGCGAACCTCTTCGTAGCAGACTTCGTAGGTAACCCGACCATGAACTTCTACGAGACGACGGGCAAGATCACGGGCGAAAGAACAGCTGAAGTAAACTTCTTCGACCATCCCTTCGTATTTACCGGCAATGAGCCTTTAGGCGAATATGGCGGTGAAGGTTTCGTCATCGGTATAAGGCCGGAGTTCGTGAACCTCGAAGAGGGCGGACTGAAAGGAAAGATCTATGCAACGCTTCCTGCAGGTATGGAAACTACAGTCAAAATGCAGGTAGGAAACTACATCCTCACTTCGGTCATGTTCGGTAACGTAGACTACAAGGTCAACGACGAGATGAATTTCGAGATAGCAGGCGACGGTATCATCCTCTTCGACAAGAAGACGGGAAAGAATATCGGAAAGGGTACGCTGACGATACCCGGCTTTTCAGGATCTGTCAGTGAGACACATCCTGCAAGGAACTGATCCGGTAAGCAAAACAAAATCATAAATTAAGACAGGTCTCCGGCAGGAGACCTGTTCTTTTTCCTTAATTTGTCAACCTATTGAACTAGGCCATGATTTTGTCGATGACGGCTTTTCTTTCGAGATAGTTCTTTTCGGCTTCAGCCTGCGTTGCAGCCTTGGTGCTGTAATATACCTTTATCTGAGGCTCCGTACCTGAAGGTCTTATGGCCATCCAGGAACCGTCTTCGAAGAAGTATTTGAGCACGTCGGATTTTGGCAGTCCGTCGATTCCGGGAGCATAGTCCTTGACTTCCTTTATGCCGGGAAGTATGGATGCTCCGTCTCTTCTTAAGGATGCAGTGAGCTCCTTCATCCTGTCTGCGCCTTCCTTCCCCTTGAACACGTAGTTGTCGAGGCTGTCGAGGTAGAAGCCGTACTCATTGTGGATCCTGTCCATGATGTTTCCAAGCTCAAGTCCCTGCTTCTTGTAGTAAGCGCATGCTGAGCAGAGGGTGAGGATAGCGAAGGCAGCACATTTGTCTCTTACGTATTCTCCTGAGAGGAAGCCGTAGCTTTCTTCACATCCGAAGATGAAGTTCATGTTGGGATCGTCCTGATAGCGTGTCATGAGCTCGCCTATGTATTTGAATCCTGTAAGGGTCTTGAATACTGTGACTCCGTTTGCCTTTGCTATATCGGAAGCAAGTTCGCCTGATACTATGGTAGTAACGAAATAGGGACCTGCGGGCATTTGTCCCTGGAGACGCTCCGTGATGTAGTAAAGTATCAAAGCTCCTATGGAGTTTCCGTCGAGGAACTTAAGTTCTCCGTGATACCTTATAGCTACTCCGGCTCTGTCAGCGTCCGGGTCTGAACCAACTGCTATGTCAGCTCCTATGCGGTCTCCGAGCTCCATTACCATTGCCATGGAAGGTTCGTTTCCGGGGTTCGGCGATTTGACTGTCGGGAAGTTTCCGTCCGGTTTTTCCTGCTCTTCTACGCAGGTGACGTTGGCAAAGCCTGCATCTTTGAGCACTCTTCTTACTGTGACGTTTCCGCTTCCGTGAAGGGCTGTGTATGCGACCTTTATCTTCGCATTATCCGTTAGGCTGAGGCCAGGAACAGCTTCTCTGACAGCTTTTGAGTATGCCTGCAGTACTTCTTCTCCAACGTATTTCAAAAGCCCAACAGAAACGGCTTTTTCTTCTGTTGTAGTCATTGCTTCCGTGACTGCTACTGCATTGACTTTAGCTATGACGGCGTCTGCATCGTCCGGGAGGAGCTGGCATCCGTTTTCATCATAGGCCTTGTATCCGTTGTATTCCTTCGGGTTGTGGCTTGCCGTTACGACTACGCCTCCGACGCAGTGATAATATCTGACTGCAAAGGACAGAAGCGGTGTAGCCGATTCGTATCCGAACAGATATACGGGTATACCGTTAGCTGCGAAGGCAAGAGCTGTTTCCTTTGCATAAGCGGCAGAGTTGTTTCTCGTGTCGTAAGCTACCGCTACGCCGCGCCATACGTTGGTTCCGTATTTGTCGAGAAGGAACTTCGCAAATCCGTTGGTAGCTTTTCTTACGTTGTACTTGTTGAATCTGTTTGAGCCTACGCCCATGATTCCTCTGAGTCCGCCGGTGCCGAATTCAAGTTCTTTGTAGAACCTGTCTTCGATCTCTTTTTCATCCGTTAAAGCTGCAAGCTCTTTTCTGTCCTCTTCATCGAAATAGGGGTTTGTTTTCCAAAGCTCGTATACTTCTCTGTAATCCATTTATCTCTCCATTCCGCCTCCTTTTAAGGGAGGCTCATCAATTAAAAACTAAGGTCTTCCCAAAAGGGCGAACATATTCGATTTATATGCTTCGACTCCGGGCTGGTTGAAAGGATTCACTCCGGTCATAAGAGCAGAGATACCGCAGGCAGTCTCAAAGAAGAAGAAAAGTTCTCCCAAAGTGACTTCGTCCTGTCTTTCCGCTCTTACCTCAAGGCAGGGCACTCCGCCGTCGATGTGAGCTTTCTTGACTCCGTCTCTTGCTGCGTTGTAGATATCGAAATAATCTTTTCCTGCGAGGTAGTTGAGTCCGTCGAGGTTTTCTTCAGTTACGGGGACCGTAAGAGAGCTGTCTACGCTTTCAAAGCTGAGACCAGTTTCGAAGAGTATCCTTTCGCCTTCCTGGATATACTGTCCCATGGAATGAAGGTCTGCCGTATATACGCAGGATGCGGGGAATATTCCTTTGCCGTCTTTTCCGTCCGATTCGCCGTAGAGCTGCTTCCACCACTCTGCAAAGAATCTTACGCTTTCAGAGGGGCAGGAGAGTATCTCCACCTTTTTCCCTGCTTTGTAGGCAGCCTGTCTGTAAGCCGCATACCTTAAGGCGGGGTTATCTTCTGAATCGCTCAGGCAGTATTCGGATGCAATCTTTGCGCCTTTTAGTATGGCGTCCGTATCTATGCCTGCCGCAGCCAAAGGAAGAAGTCCCACTGCAGTAAGAACGCTGTATCTTCCGCCCACGTTGTCGGGAACTACGAAAGTCTGATAGCCTTCCTTGTCTGCGAGAGTCTTGAGAGCGCCTTTTCTTGCGTCCGTGGTAGCTATGATCCTCTTTGCCGCCTCTTCCTTTCCGCAGCTGTCTTCAAGATATTTTTTGAACAGTCTGAAGGCAACTGCCGGTTCAAGGGTGGTCCCTGATTTTGAAATGACGTTCACGTAGGTCTTTTTGCCCTTGATGA
>CAZTHD010000188.1:0-3844 GCA_964613315.1 uncultured Oscillospiraceae bacterium
CGTAATATCAATACTTTATGTGCTATTATTGTCCTACCTAACTGTCAAAAACCCGAGCAAAATCATATATAAAGATGTATAATGTTATTGTCATTTTTTTCTACATTTATTAAAGGAGGAATCTATATGTCTTTCAGATTTTGGGGAGACGGTTCTCAGGCGGCTAAGGATCTCGTCGATGCCATAGTCGTAAGGAGCACCGATAATTTCAACTGGACCTTCATATTCATACTCGCAGTGGTATTTTACGTGTACTGGTCCCTGGTAAAAAGCAAGAACACAAAGGCCATATGCGCAGGCTTTGCCCTCTACGGAGTACACTGGCTCTACGAGATAGCAAACGCCGTCATAGGCCATATCTTCGGATATCCGCTATGGTCTGTCAGCAACGAGTCGACGACCTTCATACTTCTCATAGGAGTGTGCTGGGAGCTTTCGATGATGTTCTCTTTGGCAGGCATCATATCGTGGAACATGCTGCCCGAAGATACAAGCAAGAGGTATTTCGCAAAGAACGGCAGGAAAGGCATAAACTGCAGACTTGTGGTGACCATAGAGATGGCGCTTCTCTTCGCCCTTTTCGAGTCCTTCCTCGCAGGGACATCCAACCACTCCTTCATTTGGGTATACAAATGGTGGGGAGTATGGCCCGTGTTCATCACGACTTACGTGCCCTTCTTCCTTGCGGCAAACTACGTGCCCGATATGGAGCCTAAGAAACGCCTTCGATTCCTTCTCTGCCTCTGGGGACTTGTGGCGCTGCTTCTCGTGACTCTCATCCCGGCAGGGATAATTTAAGATTTGCAAAGCTTTAATATTCGCTTATACTATTAGCATAATGTATCAAACCCCTTTCATCACCTGGATGAAAGGGGTTTTCGTTTAGATCGATCATTCTTTTTGATCAAAGACTTCTTTTTTACTATTCGAAGGCTCTGCAGCGCTCAAGCAGCTCTATGATGGGAAGATGCTGGGGACATGCTTCCTCGCACTGGCCGCATTGGACGCAGTCGCTGGCCTTGCCTCTGTTAGCTGTGACTATCGAGTACTCTCTCTTCGTGCGGAACTCGGGGCTTCCCTTCTTTCTGTTCTCTACAGCGAAGATCTCGGGGATGGGTATGTCGTTGGGACAACCCTTGGTGCAGTAGTGGCAGGCCGTGCAGGCTATGGACTGATCCTTGGCTATGGCTTCCTGAGCCTCCTTTATGACTTCGAGTTCGTGCTCATTCAAGGGAACGAAGTCAGTCATATAGCTTAAGTTGTCCTTCATCTGCTCTACTGATGACATGCCGCTCAAAACTGCAAGCAGTCCTTCCTGGGAAGCTGCAAAGCGAAGTGCCCAGGATGCGTAGGACATGCCGTTTCCTTCCCTGTCGAAGATGGCTTTGACGCTGTCTATGGGCTCTGCCAGTATGCCGCCCTTTATGGGCTCCATGATATTGACCGGTTTTCCGTACTTTTGGCATATCTCCAGATTTCTCCTGGACTGCACTCCGGGATTTTCCCAGTCAGCATAGTTTATCTGAAGCTGCACGAATTCAGCTTCAGGATGCTTATCGAGAAGCTCCTCCAAAAGCTCGGGATCTGCATGGAAAGAAAAGCCTATGTGCTTTACTATGCCCTTTGATTTGAGCTCTTTTACGTAGTCCCAAATGCCGTATTCTTCGTATTTTTGATAATTGCTCCTCTGAACGGCGTGGACAAGGTAATAGTCGAAATACTCGACTCCCGCTCTTTCGAGGCTTTGCTTTATCTCATTTTTTGCCTGCTCCTCGTCTATGCCCGTAGGCTGTACCATGAGCTTGGTGGCAAGGGTATATGAATCTCTCGGATACCTTTCAACGAGAGCCTTTTTAATTGCTTCCTCTGAACCGGGATATGCAAAAGCCGTATCGAAATATGTATGGCCGCTCTCCATGAAGAGGTCTACCATGGTCTTTACCTGTTCAACGTCTATCTCTCCGTTATCAAGATGGGGAAGACGCATGAGCCCGAAGCCCAGTTTCTTGTTGTTAGTCATAGTTCCTCCTTTACAAAAATCTCTTGAGTATCCTGCCCTTGGTCACCGCCACGGCAACGCCTAAGGCAAGGAGCAGCACTCCGTTGGTTATGAGACCTGCGGATACTCCCGTGGTCACTTTCTTTTCGATCTCCTTTTCAGGCTCGTTGAGCTGTACTATCTTCATCTTAATTACCTCTTTTCCGCTTCAATGAGCATATCTTCTATTCCTTTATATATTATACCTGTAAGGGCATCCCCGTTGTCAAGAAGAGCTACGACTTTGCCCTTATCTTCATCGAAACCTATGTCCTCTATATATCTCCCCTCTTCGCATATGAAGCTGTAAAGGAGAGTCCCGCTCTCCACTGAATATACGAAGGCTCTGTCTTTGGCTCTTCCGCAAAGTATCACTATCTTGCTGCCGTCTTCCGAAAACTCAGCCCTGTGGCAGTACTCTTCTCCCGCAAGTACATAGCTTATGCTGCCTTTTTCGAGATCGAAGAGGACACACCTTGGGTCGTATCCTCCGCAGCTTGCCATGACCTTGCCGCTGAAGATCAGATCTTCGACTGAGTTGTAGCAATGCTCTGCCAGTGTATATATATTAAGAACGTTTTCGCGGTCCGATATATCGAAGATCTCTATGAATCCGTCATAGTGGGTCCATGCTGCGTACTTCGTATCGGGGCTCACGTAAGCCTGCTGCTTTCTCCCTGCATTGCCCGGGAAGGTGGAGTAATAGTCTCCGGGGCTGTGCATGATACTTATGGATATCATAGCGCCGGGATCTGTATATCTGGGCGTTGAGAAGAGCTTTCCCGAATAAGCCTTCTCGTACTGCTTTGTGGCAAAGACAGGAGTCACGAGCAGGCAGGTATCGGAGCTGTAGGCAGCGCTTATGACCTTGCTGCTGTCGTTTGAGAAAAGAGTGCTTCCGGAGGGGAAAAGCAGTTCTCCCGTCTCTATATCGAACACTCCGCTTATGCCGCCTTCAGCGCTCACGTACTTGCCGTTCGGAGAGATGCGGCACTCTGTTATGACGTTGGAATCGGCGGTCTTCTCCCAAAGCACTTCGCCCGTGGCTGTATCTATAGCATTGAGAAATTCCGAAGTCATGGTAAGGAGAACGCTCCCATCGTAATTGATGAGCATGTTCTGGGAATAACCCTTTGTCTCGTTTACGCCTTCAAGAAGGAGCTTTCCGCTCTCTGCATCCCATATGAAATACATATTTCCGGAAACGGCAGCTATGCGCTTCCCGTCTCCTGAATACATAATGTTTGGATAGCCTCTTTCCGCATCGAACTCAAGAGCTGTTTCCGTCTTCCCGTCAAGGGAGAGTATCTTCATACCTGTCCCGTAACCGTGGGAACCCACGACCACGCTCTTTCTGTCCGGTGAAAGGTCTACGATGAGAGGCCTTGTATAGCTTTCGAAGGTGCCGCTGCCGCAGGGCAGTATCTCCTTTTCGTTTCCCTTTATATAGTTCCAAAGGACCATGGACTGCTCTCTTAAGATGAGAAGAGTAGAGTCATCCACAGGGAATACTTTCTCTCCTATGCTCCAGGCTATATCGCTGGAATCGTCGAACTGGCCCGCCAGCTGTCCGTCTTCGACTCTGTAAAGGGAGACGAAGCCGTACCAAGAATCGACCATATAGAAGTATTTATCGTCCAGAGTGAAACCGACGCTGTCCAGCTGCCCAAGATCGCTCCTCGATACGGTATATTCTATCTTTCCCGTGGAGGCGTCGATCAAAGCCGCTGAGTTCATGTTGGTTATACCAAAACATCCGTTATTCCTACGGGAGCATGCATCCAGGCGGTAAAGACGCTGCATCCT
>CAZTHD010000189.1:0-3829 GCA_964613315.1 uncultured Oscillospiraceae bacterium
CGTATAAGTCTGCCAGTAGTCGAATCATCAAAAAGGAGTTTCCCGGTATTAGAAAGTCTCTATGGAAAGAGTATTTCTGGAGCCCGAGCTACTGTCTTATAAGTACCGGCGGAGCTACGATCGATGTGATCAAGAAATATATTGAGAACCAGAGCAAATGAAAAAGAATAAGGCATACAAATATAGGATCTATCCGGATGCTTTGCAGCAGAAAATGATTACGAATACTTTTGGCTGCGTGAGATTCGTATACAACAAAATGCTGGAAGATAAGATAGATCATTACAAAGAAGCAGGGAAAATGCTAAAGAACACTCCCACTCAGTACAAGAAGGAGCATGAATTCTTAAAAGAAGTGGATAGCCTTGCACTTGCCAATGCACAGCTTCAGCTTGAGACAGCGTTCAAAAACTTCTTCAGAGATAAAAGTATAGGATTTCCCAAGTTCAAAAGCAGGAAACACTCAAGGCAAAGCTATACTACGAATCTCGTTAACGGAAACATCCGGATAGAAGGGAACAAGATAAGGCTTCCTAAAGTAGGTGAGGTGAGGATAAAACTCCATAGACAAATACCAAAGGATTACATCATCAAAAGTGTAACAGTCAGTCTTGAGTCAACAAGGAAGTACTTTGTATCTGTTCTTACTGAATACGAAGCATCTGAAACATTGGTATCTCTTGATAAAGAAAAGTCTATTGGACTTGATTACAGTTCTCCGTCCTTTTACGTTGACAGCAATGGCTATATAGCTTCCATGCCTCACTTCTTTAGAGAGGCAGAAAAGAAGCTCGCAAAAGAACAGAGAAAACTCTCCCGTATGGTCAAGGGCAGTAGCAATTACAATAAACAAAAAAGAAAGGTAGCTATAGCACACGAAAAGGTGAGAAACCAAAGGAAAGACTGGCAGCATAAAGAAAGCAGAAGACTTGCAATGCTATATGACTTTGTCTTTGTAGAGGGGATTAACTACAAAGATATGGCAAGAGGTCTTCATCTTGCAAAGGCAACGAATGACAATGCATTCGGGAGCTTTAGGACTTATCTTGCATACAAGCTAAAGGAAAGAGGAGGAAAGCTTATCACGATAGACAAGTGGTATCCATCCTCCAAGACCTGCAGGCACTGCGGATATATAAAGAACGACCTGAGGCTTTCTGACAGAGTGTGGGTATGTCCTGAATGCGGATGCATAATAGACAGAGACGTGAATGCTGCAATAAACATAAAAAACGAAGGCCTTAGGATGATATCCTGAAGGCCTAAAGATTCATCAGAACCGCGGGGCACGCGGGGATAGCCTGTTTTATCTGAGAGGGTTGCCTCTCTTGAGCAGGAAGCCCCGGCCTCTATAGGCCGGGCGAGCATGTCACGCTTGCCTGCAAGCTGTGGGTCAAAGGTGGTCTTCTTGAAACCAATTCTGTCGCAATAGAAGAATCCGGCATCGATATTTCCTGACACGATTTCAACTATATCTGAAACCGACATCGATCTTGCCTTAAACCCTTCCGGATGTGCTGTGTTGAAGATCCTGTAGATGTCTTCAAGACTCTTAACTTCCATCTCACCGGAGTAAACAAGATCGTAGATTGACGGATCGGGAGCATTACTACTCAGCCGATCAAACGATTCGAACGCTTTCCCTTCTTTATCTCTGTCGAGGTTGATCTGATATACTTTTAATAATGTCATTACAAACCTCCTAGAATGTTTGATTGGCGGAGCAATCAGAATCTGGAATAGCGTGGATGTCCTTTCCGCAGTCGTCACAGATCCAGGCGCCTTCGTCATTTTCTATCAGATAGCCGCAGTCTCTGCATCTTTCCTCTACTTTCTTATTCGAATCTGCAAGCATCTTCAAAAACAAAAGCTCTCGGTTCACGATTTCTTCGATCTGCTGCCTGACGGATTTGTTCCAGTCATATGTATCAAGGAACCTTGCCGCGCAGAATTCACAAAGGGCTTCGCACAGTTCCTCAAACGTCATGCCGTATGTCTTTTTTAACATTGCATCCTGTTCTTCCGTTGCTTTTGAAGCAAAGATATCATCAAGAAGTATGTCACTTAAGACAAACCTTGTATCTTTTTCAAGCTGCGTTTTTAAAACCATTTCACCCACAGTTCTGATGCAGCCATCGGGAATCCCGATGATTACTTTGTCTTTGTAATAGACAGGCCTGCATTTTTCTGCAGGGGCTTTTTCTTCTGAAAGAAGGCCGTCAACCCTGACAACATGTCTTTCTCCGAGTTTTATAAACTCGTCTTCCCCTGCTATGATACCAAGAGCTCTGCCGCCTTCAAAACTTACGTGGATCGTTCCGACGTCGTTAACGTGGTCCACAACCCCTTCGGTGTACGGAGGAATCGGTCTTGGGTCCGGGCCCATGCTTAAAAGCAGGATCCTCGTTCCGACCGGGTATTCTTTTTTAAGAGTTTCGATTTTCTTATCCATAATTCTTTCTCCTATAAAATATGCCCGGTCCCTTCATGGCCGAGCTTATCTATAATTAATAAACTACGGCCATAAGGCCATGATCTGATGAAGGCAGATCTATTTAGCTAAGGCATCCTGTGTTGCGGTTTACGCTTTCTGCGAAGATCTCTGCATCGTCATACAAAGAGGTATCGTCTTCTATGTACTCATTATCTTCTTCACAGTAATATCTCTCGCGATCTACTTCTTTTATGCATTCCCCGTTGAGATAACAGAACCAGCCTTCGTAACCGCTTTCTTCCTCCCAGATGCAAGTTACTATCTTGTCTTTGTTTAGTTCTGATAGTCTTTTGATCACATTTTCAGGAGGGCCCCATGCGGTTGTAAATGTAATAGTGTCATCATCACATACATCTACGTCCCAAGGATTCCATTTTGTAGACCACTTGTCATAACACCAGGAATACCAATGCGGATGACCATAATTCTTAAGGTTATACACATATTGGCTCCCCAATGTGTATAGTTCTTCATAGTCTTTTTCTTTGTAGATATCACTGTACTTTTCTTTGATCTTCTCGTATGAGATTTTTTTGCCGTGCTCTAAATATCTATCAAAGATCTTCTGATCTTCTTCAGACATTCCCTCGCGGGCAACAGTGAATCTACAAGAAAGATAATATAGGACCGCAATTCCTTCTCTTGATCCGGCCTCAATATTGAGAGACTCGGGCATTGGAATGATTGCCTGAAAGCTAAAGGTTTCGGAAGTGTACTTTCTCCCGACACCATCCATTTTTAAGGTGTTCCAGCAGTAGTTAGGCATCTGTGCCACCTCCCTCTTCTGTCTCTAACACAGCAAGCGGGACGATGGTCCAATTCATCTCATCTGGAGATTTGAACCTAAAAAAATCAAGTAATGCTTCCTGGGCCTCCTTTTTTAGGTCGTCAAAGTATATCTCAAAGCTTTTGAGAATCCTTTCCTCGTTCATAAATATTCCTCCATAAAAAAACGCTGCCAGCCCCTTCGAGACTGACAGCTTGATAGTTATTTAAGTTGTACAGCCCCGATAATGGAGCATAAGCAGGTCTTTCGAAGGAAGACCTTTGTTGTTTCAGGATGGCATCACTGCCCGCATTAGGCAATGGTTTCACTACCGTATATTTGATCAGGTTTAAAGCTTTTATAAGACTGATCGCATCCAGGTAAATGCCGCGTGGCCTTACAAGGACCTTTCCGTAGAGCACCTTATACGTGTCTTTATCCAGGTTGTGAAGCACTCTGCAGGGTGCCTGACCTCTTTCTTTAGCATCTTCCCGGTAAACCAAAAGGATCTTCTTATAGTATATTTCCTTTTGATCCTGCCACCGAGGAGTTCCTTAAGCGAAAGCTTC
>CAZTHD010000190.1:0-3827 GCA_964613315.1 uncultured Oscillospiraceae bacterium
TCGCTCTTTAGATGCGCTTTAGCGCTTTTTCGCTTTGCGAAATTATTGTTTTTTTGGAATTGTACAGGGAACTATTTCTAGTTCCTTACCAATCTTTAAACTTTTGGTTTATTGATTGTTTTTTGTACTTCGTCTTTGAAAGAGAACTTGATCTCTTTCTCTTGACTTTGTTTTTCTACACTATGATGTTTTCAAGGTACAACGCTCGTTTGTGGCGAGCTTTTTTATTCTAATCATTTGCCCTTAGTTTGTCAACAACTTTTTTTAAGTTTTTTATACTTTTTTTAAAGAAAAATCGGGCCTTGTGTAAGGCCCGATCCATGACCACAAAATGTAGTATTTTCAACTGTTTTCAGTCACGAACGGTATAATTATACCCTTTTCTTCTATATTTATATATATTATTACTCGTCGAATTCTACGTTCTTGTAATCTGCTACTGCAGCGTCTATGCTCTGAGCTTCTGCGCCGTCTCCGACGATCTTTCTGGTGATTATACCAACGATCATGGCGACTGCAAGAGCTGTGAGAGTGATGAGGCTTCCGCCTGTTGCGCTGTTGTGACCAAAGCTTAATGTAAGTCCGCCTATGCCGCATACGAGTATGGCTGCGACGGGATAGAGGTTCCTGTTATCTCCGAGATCCACTCTTGAGAGAAGCTGGAGTCCGGATACAGCGATGAATCCGTAGAGTGCTACGCAGGCTCCGCCCATAACGCATTTGGGAATGGAGTTGATGACCGCCACGAAGGGTGTGAAGAAGGAGAGGAGCATGCATCCGAATGCCGCTGTCCTTATGGTATGTGTAGAAGCGTTTCCGGTGATAGCAACGCAGCCTATCGATTCGCCGTAGGTGGTGTTTGCACAGCTTCCGAAGATGGTTCCTACCACTGAACCGATTCCGTCTCCGAGGAGGGTCTTATCAAGGCCCGGATCTGAGATGAGGTCTTTTCCTATGATATTTCCAAGGTTCTTATGATCTCCTACGTGCTGTGCAAGTTCTACCACTGCTATAGGAGCGTAGATGAGGAGCAGCGTGACTACTGCAGACCAGTCTATGGCAGCGTACTCGCCGTTTGTCTGGATGGCTCTCATGATGTAGAGCTTGGGTACGTCTACTATGGATCTTACTGAAAATTCAGAGAATGCTGCGTTGAAGGAATCAAAGCTTGTGATCTGAAGAGCTTCTATATTTGCCGCTCTGCCTATGAGTGTGAGTACAAGAGCGAGGATATATCCTGCGCCGATACCGTAGATGAAGGGGAAGAGCTTCATGCTCTTGTTTCCTCTTACGGAAGAATATACTATGGCAAAGAAGGTGAAGAGACCGACAATGACGTATACGAATCTTGTGTCAGCTCCTCCGTTGGTGGACATCCAGCCTGTAGCTGTTCCTGAGAGGGAAAGTCCTATGAGCGTGACTATGGGTCCTGCAATGGCTGCCGGCATGAGCTTGTTTACCCAGCCGCTTCCTACAGCCTTGATGATGAATGCAAATACCACGTAGACAAGGCCTGCGATGGCAACGCCTATGATGACGCCCCAGTAACCGTAACCGGCTCCTATTGATGCCGCATATGCCGGAAGGAAGGTGAAGGTGCTTCCCAGGAATACCGGGCTCTTCATCCTTGTGAAGAGAAGGTAGATGAGAGTTCCGCAGCCTGCGCCGAAGAGCGCTGCAGCCGGATCAGAGGGAAGTCCGTTTCCGCTCATGATCATAGGAACGAGCAGGGTTGCCGCCATGATGGCGATCATCTGCTGGAATGCGAAAAGCAGGTTTTCCTTACTTGTCGGCTTTTCATGTACGTCGTAGATCAGTTTCATGTTTTTCTCCTTTTAAACTCGATGTGACTGATTCTTCCTTTAAGTCCAAAACAAAAAACCTTGCCATTTTTGGCAAGGTTTGCTATCAAAATCCGCGCGCCGCAGCGCGATCACATTTCCTTGCCAATATCTCTGTATTGGATTTAAAGATCAATGTTTTTATCCTGATGTATCGTATCAAAGTACGGGGCTAAAGTCAATGAAAAACTGCCTTATTTCTGCGGTTTATATGATACGGTGCCGCATACTCTGTCTCCTGCGTCTCCTGCAGCTGTGAGTATGTATCCTTTCTCGTTGAGAGGTTCCGGCGAATAATTGGCACAATATATCTTAACGTCCGGATGATTCTTGTAAACAAGCTCCAGGCCCTGCTTCGCAGCGAAAATGCACATTACCTTTATCCTGCTGCATCCGGCCTCTTTGCAGTACTTTATGGCCGCATCAACCGACACTCCGGTAGCAAGGGCGGGATCCACTATTATGACCTGATCCTTTGCGACCTCCACAGGAAGCTTGAAATAATAGGTGACGGGCTGCAGCGTCTCTTCGTCTCTGTAAAGACCTACGTGTCCGACCTTTCCTGTGGGAACCAGGGCTCTTAAGCCGTCTACCATACCCAGGCCCGCTCTTAATATCGGCACTATGGTTATATCCTCTGCAAGGACGGGGGTAGTTATCTTCTGAAGGGGCGCCTGCACTTCCACGTCTTTGAGTTTTAGGTCTCTTAGTACCTCGTAGCCCATGAGCATGGTCATTTCATTTATGAGTTCGCAAAACTCTTTGGATCCCGTGTTTACGTCGCAAAGATGAGATACCTTATGCTTGATCAAAGGGTGATCGAATACCGTAAGGTTCTTTAAGAATTCGTCCATATCCTTTCCTTTCCGTTCATTTGTATTCCGACAGTCATTTGACCTTGGCTGCCGTATTTTCATCCCTCACAGTTTACCACCGGCAAAAGAGCCCTTCAAGGAGGCATTGAAAAAACTTTCCCTAAACTGTACAATGGAAGCATAAGAGAAAGGATATGCGACATGAAAAAGAAAGTACAGCTGATGGACGAGATCGGAGTCAAAAGAGCTTTGACGAGATTGTCCTTCGAAATAGTGGAGAAAAGCGCAGACCCTTCCAACATAGTGCTGGCCGGGATCAAGACAAGGGGCGTACCTATAGCTTTCAGGATCGCTGAGAATATAAAAAGGCACAGCAATATAGAACTGCCCGTCTGCGAACTCGACATAACCTTTTACAGAGACGACCTGACCCACGTCACGGACGACCCAACGGTAAAAACCATCGATCTGGGCCTTGATATAAACGGCAGAGAGGTAATAATCTGCGACGACGTATTATATACCGGAAGGACTGCAAGAGCCGCCATAGAGGCTATTTTTTCCCAAGGGAGGCCCGCAAAGATAGGACTTGCGGTACTCATAGACAGAGGCCACAGGGAGCTGCCTATAAGACCCGATTACGTGGGCAAGAACGTGCCCACATCCCAAAAGGAAGTGGTCAAAGTCTGCTTTGACGAAACCGACGGCGTTACCGACGTCAATCTATATGAAAAGGACGACGCATAAATGAAGAAGATATTGGTAAGCGCATGCCTTCTCGGGTGCGAATGCAGATACGACGGCAAGTCGAAGCCCTGTGAAAAGGTCCTTGCCCTGGCAGAAAAGAAAGACACTGTCCTCATACCCGTTTGCCCTGAACAAATGGGAGGACTTTCTACGCCGAGAACGCCTTCTGAAAGACAGAGGACAAAGAAAGGAACGCTCCGCAGTATATCAAAACCAGGCGCAGTCCTGATGAAAGACGGAAGCGACGCCAGCTCATATTACAAAAAAGGAGCCGAAATGGCTCTGGAAATAGCAAAGCTTTGCAAGGTGGACTATGCGATACTTAAATCCGGAAGCCCAAGCTGCGGAAAAGATATCATCTACGACGGCAGCTTCTCAGGGAAGAAGGCCGAAGGAAACGGAGTAACGACGGAGATCCTCCTTA
>CAZTHD010000191.1:0-3825 GCA_964613315.1 uncultured Oscillospiraceae bacterium
TGTTGCCGCATCTTCGAACTGCCTTGTCCAGAGCTTGTAATAGTGACCCTTTGCGGCAAGGAGCTCTTCATGCTTTCCTCTTTCGATTATCTTGCCGTCAGAAACGACGAGTATGAGGTCTGCATTCCTTATGGTCGAAAGCCTGTGGGCTATGACTATGGAGGTCCTTCCCTTGATGACCGTATCTATCGCAGCCTGTATCCTCGCTTCGGTCAGAGGATCTACGGAAGCCGTAGCTTCGTCGAGTACTATGATCTTGGGATCTGCGAGTATGGCTCTTGCGAAAGAGATAAGTTGCTTTTCACCTGTTGAGAGCATGTCTCCGCCCTCTCCGACGTCCGTATCGAGGCCCTTTTCGAGCTTTTCGATGACGTTCCTTGCAGACACGAGATCTATTGCTCTCCAAAGATCTTCTTCCGTCGCATCTTCGTTTCCGTATTTGAGGTTGTCTCTGATGGAACCGGAGAAAAGGTGCGGTGTCTGGAGCACGTAACCAAGGGAGCTGTGAAGCCAAAGCTGTGAACGCTCTCTAGCGTCTTTTCCGTCGATGAGCACTCTGCCCATCGTAGGCTCATAGAAACGGCAGATAAGAGATGCAAGGGTGCTCTTTCCGGCTCCCGTTTCACCGACTATAGCCAGGTTAGTACCAAAGGGTATATCAAGGTCGAAGTGCTCTAAAACGTACTCGTCTCCGTCGGGATATTTGAAGCTGACGTCGTCGAATTTGATGTCGCCTCTTATCTCTTCCCAGTTCTCCTTCTTTGGATCGAAGGAGTCACCGTACTTTTCTATGACTTCGGGAGTATCCGTAACGTCTGAAACGGTCTCGCAGAGCTTTGTGTATCTTTCGATATTGACCTTGCCCGCAACGAAGAGGGCCAGGGTATCTACCAGCCATCTTACAGGCTCCATGAGGTTCTCTGCATAGGACATGAACATGGAGAAGGTACCTATTTCAGTCTTCGCTATGACTCCGCCCTTCCAGAGGACTATGGCTACCGCAAGGGATGATGCGAATATGGTCACTGCGTGGAACACGCCGTGGAGCTTAGCCTGTGCAAGAGATTTCTTTACCATGGCTTCCGTGTCTTTTTGGAAGTCGCTGTATATCTTATCCTCAATGACCAAAGACTTTGTGGTCTTTGCTCCCGTGATACCCTCGTTGAAGTCTCCTGTGATCTTTGAATTCAGTTCTCTTACTTCCCTGTGAAGTTCGAAATACTTCATCTGGAATATGGAGAAGAATATGGTGATGAAGGGGACTATGGCCATTGCAAGAAGGGTCAGCTTCCAGTCCGTAATGAACATGATTATGACCGATGCCCCGATGTATACGGCAAAAGCCACCGTATCGTGTATCTGCCATGAGAAAAGATCGCCTATACGCGATGTGTCGCTCATGACCCTTGAATGGATGTAGCCTACGCTGTTCTGGTTATAATATGAGAAAGCCAGCTCCTGAAGATGTGAGAAAGCTCTGTTTCTCATATCTCTGTCCATGTGCATTTCCGTGGTGAGTCCCACTATGACTTCCTGGTAACCCGCCCATGCCATGATAGCTATATTGAGCACGTAAAGCCCTATGAATATCCAGATCGTGTCAAGAGTCTTCTCCTCAACGTAGTGGTTTATGGCATAGCGCTGGAACACAGGAGCAGCAACGGCTGCCAGGTTCGATATGGCCGTGAATACGCACATCAGGATGAGAGGCCTTCCGTATTTTTTTATAAGGGGCATCATCTTGGGGATGCCGAAGAAACGCATTGGGTCTTTTTCTTTTATCTGTTTACTCATTTCCTGCGCCTCCTTCCTTAAACGTTGCCCGACTGGATATCGAATATCTGGTTGTAAAGTCCGCCCGAAGCCTTGAGCTTTTCGGGGCTTCCTATCTCAGATACTCTTCCGTCTTCAAGTACCAGGATATTGTCGGCCTTTGAAAGGGTCGTTATCCTGTGCGATATGATTATTATCGTTGCTGTTCCGAACTTCTCTTCAAGAGCCGCCCTTATCTTCGCATCGGTCTCAGTGTCTACCGCAGACAAAGAGTCGTCGAAGACGAAAATGGGAACGTCCTTTGTGAGCGCTCTTGCTATGGCTGCCCTTTGTTTCTGGCCGCCTGAAAGAGTTACTCCTCTTTCACCTACGAAGGTGTCGTAACCCTTTGCAAAGCTTTCTATGGTCTCATCAAGACATGCAGCTCTTGCAGCTTCCCTGATCTCTTCGATATCGAAGCTGTCGTCGGTGATACCTATGTTCTCCTTAAGAGACCTTGAATAAAGGTAAGGCTCCTGGAGAACTATGGAGATATTATCTCTTAAGTAGCTTGTCTTTATCTCCCTTATGTCCGTATCTCCTATTTTAATGCTTCCGCTTCCTTCGGGAAGAGCATACATCTTGTCGAGAAGGAGCATGAGCGTCGACTTTCCGCTTCCCGTTCCTCCAAGTATGCCCAAAGTGGAACCCGCGGGGATGGTGAAGCACACGTCATGGAGTATTTCCTTGCTCCCTTCATAGCCGAAGTTGACGTGATCGAATACTATATCCCTGTCAAGAGGCACGACTTTGGCGTCTTCGGGGTCCTTTTCCTCCTCTGAATTGACTACGTAGGCAATACGGTCTATGGCAACGCCTGCCTTGCTCATCTCGGATACTACCCTTCCTATACGTCTGATGGGGAATGCCATCATGGCGTTATATGAGAGGAAGGCCACGTACTCGCCGGGGAGCATTGCGTCTTCGACGCACATCTTGGCACCGAGGACCAGCACCAGAAGGGTCTGAAGGCTCGTCAGGATGCCCTGAGAGCACCAGAATCTTCCCATGAGGTGGCCTACTCTTATCCAGAGATTCGTATATTCCTCATTCTATGCTTCGAACCTGTCCTTTTCTCTTCTCTCCTGGCCGAAGGCTCTTACTACCCTGACACCTGTGAGATTTTCCTGGACCATGGAGGAAACTACTCCTTCCATCTCGTCGCAGACCTTGAAGCCGGCATGCATATCCTTTGAGAATATAACTGTCAGGATGATGATGACCGGAATGGGCAGCATGGCGAAAAGGGACAGCTTAACGTTCATGGAGAACATGAAGTAAAGTCCCATGGCGATCTTTATGACCGTCAGAAGAAGAGCCGTCAGCTGCTCTGCAAGGAAATTCCTTAAGGTCTGTATATCAGAAGTGCAGCGCTGGATTATGTCTCCGGTGTGGTTCTTCATATGCCAGTCGTAAGGAAGCTTCTGGATATGACCGAAGAGCCTGTTTCTCATGTTCCTTGATAGAGACTCTGCAGCCTTCGTGTTATATACCCTTCCGAAATAGTTGGAAACGAACTGCACTGTCGCGACGGCCATGAGAGCCGCTGCCATTATCCAGAGGTGATCTGCGATATACGAAAATCCGCCGACTTTTTCTACGAGCTTCATGACAAAGCCAGGGAAGTCGGCCGCTTTCCCTCCGAGGACGTTATCTATAGTAGATCTTACGATCTGAGGAGTCAGCATCTGGCACAAAGAAGTTACCATCTGCGCAATTATAAAGATGACGAAATACTTTTTGCATCCGTATAAGAACTCCCATATAAGTTGTGTGTTGCTTTTCTTTTTCATACTCATTTACCACTACGCTTCCGGTCCTATCCGCATATTATCCGCGCGGTGTATAAGATTTTGACTATACAAAAGCTCCCGAAACACTTTTGTGTCCGGGAGCCTATCATCATTAGCCTTAGATGAGATGTTTTGCACACGGGAAAGCAAAGCTTTCCAAAAAGCGCAATACTATCTCTTTGAGAACTGGGAAGCGCGACGGGCTTTCTTGAGTCCGTAC
>CAZTHD010000192.1:0-3823 GCA_964613315.1 uncultured Oscillospiraceae bacterium
CCCCACTTGTCTATTATTTTTTTATGCTTTATCAACAAATTATTTTTATTTTTTCTGTGCTTAATATACAAGGAATTAATTTTATACAATAAAAAACAACTGCCGGTTGTGGAAGTATCAGCGGCAGTTGTCGTTAATGTATGTTCTGTGTCAAGTTCCGGTGACCGGATTCCGGATAGAGGTGCATATCCCCTACTGTATGTCGTTCACTGTTCCGGCAAAAAGTATGGACCCGTCTCTTGCAGTTACGGAGAAAAAGAAAGGTCTGTCGAAGACGAGTTCTATCTCATCTTGGGGCATGGCAGATCCTGCCATCATCATATCGGTATATGCTGCGCCGGTAACGCCTTCTTCATCTATCTTAACAAGAGCCGCATGCTCTGCGGAGCTTACAAAAATGTCTTTGACTGCATCTGTAAGGGGTGTGAAATCAGCCTTCTCACTGCTGAATGCATCCTTTATACCAAGGCCTGAAAGCGCATCCTTAAGATCTGTCTTTTGCTTTACTTCAAACTTCGGCACGTAAAGATGAACTATGGGATAGCTGCTGTTTTCGTAAGCCCCTCCAAGGGAAACTTTGAGAGCATCGATATCTGCTGCAATATCCTCAGGAGCAAAGCCATCTTTGGGAAGGAAGAGATTCATGGATCCGCTGTCGGCAAGCCCGAGGCTCACAGCGATGAACTTTTCGCCGTCATATACGAGCATAGAGGAGTCTCTGTGCATCATATCGACATTGCTGTCTCCGGTCACTCCGTGGAATACGGCTTCTTTTGTCTCGTCTGCATAGAACTTATCGCTCCAGGAAGCTTTGTAATAGAGAGTGGATACAAGCGCCATCACAGTTTCCGGATCCATTTTGATATCCTTCGTAAAGTCTGTAAGAAGCCCGTTCGTTCCCTCGTCTATCCATTTCCTGAGAGCTTCAGTCATCTCGTCTGAGCCCATTTCGCCGCTGAAAGAGGATGCGTGATAGTCTTCTGCAAGCCTCTTAAGAGGGCTCTCTTTGTATGGCATATCGCTTCTTAGCCACAGAGAATCCGCAAGTATGCTCTTTAGCACCGGAGTATCCACGTAGTTGGCATCCCAGACCGCCATTACACGCTCTCTTAATTCTTCAATGCTGCTTACTTCAAGAGCATCCAGTATCTGAGCTTTTGTCTCGCCTTCAGAGACTTCCGCAAGCATAGATACGGCAAGATAGATATTTAGTGGAGAACAGACTTTGTTCTCTCCCTTCTTTCCCGCAAGCAGCTCCTTTTGGATCTGCTCATAGTACTTATCCATGCCGTTTTGTTTTCCAACGGACTCCTGGATCTTGTCGATGTATGCCATGAACCATTCGGAATACTCATTGCTCATAAGGAAAGACCCGGGTTCTTTATCCTTTCCAACGGGATCCGCATATACGGCCTGTATGGAAAAGGCACCTTCTTTTGAAGGGCCGTCATCTTTCCCCGGCTCTTCTCCTGCCGACTTATTAGTGCATCCCGCAAGAAGAAGGACAAAAGTCAATAACAATATGGGTACTATCATCTTTTTCATAGGAAATACCTCCAAATACGTCTTCATAAATATAGACGGGAAAGCTCCGCTTACGGTTACAAGGAGATGAGAATGCCTTGGTCACGGCCGTTTCGGTACGGTCATAGACCTTTCGCTTTCATATATGCTGTCGTAAGCCCAGAACATGGAATTGAGAGGATAATAATCGAAATCGACGCCTACTCCAAGAACCTCGCTTATGAGCATGGCTCCCTCTTCTGAAAAGATGGAGCCGAAATCGTCGAAGGTATCGTAGGAATGATCGCTGAAATCTATGTAGCTCTTATCGTTATGATAATATTCGTCGACCTTTTCGAGTATCTCTTTTTTCTTCATCTTCGTCAGAACGCAGGGGAGTATGGCTTTTGCAACGTTCATATCCCTGACGCTCACGCCCTCCTCTATCTGGTCTATGAACTCGCCCCGTGTATAGAAGGTTACGAATGAGACCATATAGGGAGACAGCTTTCCCTTTTTCGTAAGCTCGACCCTAAGATCGATATCGTCATAGCGAAGGATCGCGAAATCCCCTTCTCTTACGTAGATGAGAGGTTTAGACTCTTTGATACCGTATTTTTTCAAAGCGGCTGTGACCTTGTTTCCAAGCTTTTTCACAGCGCTGTTTTTTTCGTTTCCGAAATTATATGCTTTCTTGCTTCCGAAATACGCTTTTAAAGTATCTCCTGCGGCGGTATATACGGTCCCGTCTTCTGCTATGGCTTTGACTATCCTCAGCTCTATATATCTTGCTTCCTTGAACAGATAGTATTTGGCATTAAGATTGATATGATAAGTATCCTGCGCTTCTCCCGGCATCACGGGGACCTCGTCGTATACGGGAATATAGACGTTTTCCGGATCTATGTTATAGCCGGCAGTGCGATTCCCTTCCGCATCATATGCAAGGACCTCGTAGACCACTCCTCTTAAAGGCTTATCCCCTTTGTTGATCCAAAGAACGTTCATATCCCTGTAGAAGGAATCGGCGCGCTGCTCGTAATAGTTCATCTCCTCAAGGGATGCTGGCATGCCCTTGCCCTTCCTTCCGTCGACGGCCGCAGATTTTGAAGATGGATTTTTGCCGCTGTTCCAGACCGTGCCGTCAGTAAAGCTGACTCTTGATACAGATATCTTGTACTTTCCTTTGGGAAGGAGTCCGGGTACTTCATAAACGGAAGATGACTCCTCTCCAGGAGCTATGCCTTCGGGAAAGGAGATGCGGTATCTTATGCTTTCCTGACCTTCGCTCTCTCCTTCGAAACTTCCTTTTATGACAAGCTCAAGGGAGTCGGCCGTCATACCCTTAGCTTCATTTTTCCATGAAAGGTAGAGCATGGTATTGGACTTCTCATTACCGTAATTTGCGTCGTAAAGGGATATATCCTTTATCTTTACAGGTCCGGAGGCGCCGCAGCCAGCAAAGAAAATCGCAATGAATAGCAGAAAGGCAGCCAGTATGAACTTTGAATATTTCTTAATGCTTTTCATTTTGAATATTCGATCACCTTGCTCGGGTCGTAGCGGTGCTGCGAAAGTATATTATTTACTCCTATCGTATCCCTCATATCCATTTCATAAAGAGCTCTGGTGATCACACCTTCTCTTGTTATGCCACCATCGACTACAGGGACCTTAACGGTCACGTTATAGACTTCCGTCTCGTGTATATCCCCTCCAATGGAATATACTCCCTTGCACTCAAGGTAGCAGGACTTGGTCGGTATGATGACCGTTTCTATACGGAAGGTATTGTCGACAAGAGGAGATGCCTCTTCTCCCGTGAATCTGATGGAGGTCGGATGCTGATCTACGTCGAGGAGCGCATAGAGGGTGATGGAATAATCTATGCCGTCTCCCTGGCCTCCGTAGTAAGCCTCCAATATATCTTTGGACGGCTCGTAATTGAGCGTTACTTCAAGGCCGGAATGTATATCTCCGTTCTCGATCTCAAGCTTCATCGTGGCTACGTTCATCGTGAACTTTATATCGTTATTCTTGGCATATTCCCTAAGCTCTGCCGTCGGCAGATCGAGATCCATGATGAGTGCGACGCCGCCGCTGACAACCGAGAACTTGCCGCTTCCTTCAAGGGCCTTTTTCACGCTGTCTATGGGGTACTCTCCGTTGGCCCTGAGCGTAGCTTTGTACTCAGCATTCTTGCCTTCGCCCCAGCCGTCGTTGTATACGAACACCTTCATATGGTTGTTCCTGGTCATGACGTCGCCTTTTATGTTGCCCTTGATTCCGCCGATGCCTGGTCCCATCCCGAGGTGTTTCA
>CAZTHD010000193.1:0-3823 GCA_964613315.1 uncultured Oscillospiraceae bacterium
TATACGGAAGAGAAGGCTTTCTCGATATGGCAGGGGACTTCATAGTCCAGCTTAAGCAACACAACGTAAGCCCTTCGGATCTTGCAGAGATATCGGAAAAGCTCCCTGATGACGCATCATCGCTTCTTCTTTCAAAACTTTCTGACATGCAGATCATCTATTCCGATTACGAAGCGGTGATGGCCGGGAAGTATACCGATTCAGAAGATCTCCTCGCATATACAACAGAGAAGGTAAAAGAGTCATCATATATATCATCATCTATCATCTGGTACAGCGATTTCTATTCTTTCACAAAGAGAGAATGCTTATTCCTCAAAGCTTTGAAAGACAGGGCTTCGGGTTTTAACGCAGCTTTTCTCGCGGATGAGGATAAATATATCTGCGGTGAAGAGACAGCGGCAAAGCTTTCTTCAATGCTTGGTATAGCAAGGGTCAAAGTGGAGAGCCTGAGAGAAGGGGCAAAGAATATGCGCGTCATCTCCTGTTCGTCCCCATATTCCCAAAGCAGGACCATAGCTGCCGATATATTGTCAAAACACAGGGACAAAGCTTATGGATATGGAGAAATGATAGTTCTTACCCAGGACATGGAAGGTATGGGTGAAAACCTCAAAAGGGTCCTTGGCTCCTTTGGCATCCCGGTATTTATGGATGAAAAAAAGAGCATGCAGCATTCTCTCCTGGCGTCCATAGTATCATCTTGCCTTGAAGTAGCAGCTGCAGGCTTTAAAAGGCAGTCAGTTATTTCCTTCCTTAAAAGCGGCATACAAGGCGCTTCGCAGGATGATGTTTCGATATTTGAAAACTACGTCAAACAGTACAAGATCTTTGACAAAGGCTTTCTTGCCCCTTTCAAATACGGAAAGGAGAGGCTTGGAGACGAGACTTTCGGGCTTTTAGAAGCCATGAGGCAGGACTTGGAAAAGCTCTTTGTTCCGTTCATAGAGAAACTTGATGCTGCAAAAAACGCTTCCGAAAAATCTGTCGCCCTATACTTTTTCCTTTCGGAAGACCTTAAACTTCCTGCCTTCCTTGAGGCAAAAGCTTCTGAGCTCGAAGAAAAAGGATTTTTCGATGCCGCCCAGGAGCTCAGCCAGGGATTTGAGACTGCAGTAGATCTCATGGATCAGATGGCAGAGCTCTTTGGAGATGAGAAAATGAGCAGCGAAGAATATGCAGATCTTCTCATATCCTGCTTTGAAGATATAAAGGTGGGAGTCCTTCCACAGGCAGAAGGGAAGGTGAGGATAGGTTCCGTCACCAGGACCAGCTTTTCCGATATAAAGGCTTTGTATATAGCCGGCTTCAACGACGGCATAATCCCCTCGGACAGCAGCGGGGAAAATATACTCACAGAGTCGGAGATCGATTCACTTGCAGCATCGGGATACAGTATTGCGAAAAGCACCGATACCCTTCAGAAAGAAGAAGCGTATCAGATAGAAAGAGCCCTTGGTACAGATACGGAAGAAACGGTGATATGCTACTGTATGTCCGATCTCGAAGGCAACGCCATGAGACCGTCTGCTCTTCTTGAAGAGATCAGATCTAAAAGAGCTGTCTCTATAGAAAGAGATATAGATGAGGACAAAGAGCTGTCTTCATATTTTCAAAATAAGGAAAGCATATATTCGGCCCTTCCCCAGATGCTCAGAAGGATGAGCAGGGGAGAAGAAGTGCCCGAAATATGGAAAGAAGCATACAACGAGGTGAAGGACAGTCCCTCCGCAAAGGCGGCGGCCGAGGCTTTGTTTTTCAGCCCTGATGGAGGTAAACTTGACAAAGCGCTGTCAAGCGAACTGTTCGAAAAACAGGGCGGAGACTTTTACAGTCCAACGCAGCTTGAGCAGTATTCGTCATGTCCTTTTAAGCATTACGTAGATCACGGTCTTCGTCCTGAGGAACTCGACACCTTTGACGTTGGAAGCAGGGAGGCCGGGACCATATATCATAAGGTCCTTCTCGATCTTTCGGAAATGCTCACCGCCGGGTGCAGGGAAAAAGGTATAAGTATGACCGGTCCCGAGTCTCCCTGGATGACCATCACCGAAGAGGAGACGAAAAAAGCCATCGCAAAGATCATCGCTTCCAATAAAGAAGAGCTGCTTGGCGGGGTCATGGAGTCAGATCAGGCGTCCGAGTACAGGGTCTACCGCATACAAAAGGTGTGCGAGATCTTCGCAAGATACATGATAGAACAGGTCCGCAAAGGAAGAGTCACTGCCATGTACTTCGAGACGGGATTCGGAAGAAGGGGCTTTTTCCCTCCTGTGGAGGTCCAGACGTCTGCGGGGAAAGCCGTGATCGAAGGACAGATCGACAGGGTCGACATCCTGGGAAGCGGAGATGACCGGTACGTTAAGATAATAGATTACAAATCGGGAAACAAGCGCTTTGACAGGGGCAAGGTCGAAGCGGGGCTAGATCTTCAGCTCATGATATATCTCGAAGGAGCTCTCGGCTCTGAAGACAGTCTTAAACCTGCAGGAGTTTTCTATTATGCAGTAAGAGATCCCGAAAGAGACGGTGAGTATGCCGATGTAGTCGCCGACGAGATCTCCGGAGATCTTGCAAAAAGAATAGCAGGAGATTTCGCATTAGACGGTATAGCAGTGGACGATTCGAATGTCCTTTCTGCAATGGACGAAGAAATAAATACGGAAAAGGTAGAGACTACCGTGTTCAAGGTGAAGAGGGGAAACAAGAACCTCATCTCCGCCGAGGATATGGACGGACTTCGGAAAGTTTTCAAAGAGAAGCTCACCGAGATCTGCGGCGGTCTTATGGACGGAAACATAAGCGTGAAGCCTGCGTATTACAAAAGAGAAAACGTAGCTTGCAAATATTGTGACTATAGCTCCGTTTGTTTGAATTCATTAAAATAGCTATGAATTTTACTATAATACGCAAATTGCTCAAATATGTGGAATATTTTGCTAGTCGTTAGAAGAAATTACAAAATGAACTTTCTAATTTGTGATATGTGACAAAAATTAGGGGTTCACAAGTTGTTTCTCTATGCTATAATAAGACAGTAGTTACCGGCCAATGGTAACCGCTTACTGTACAGGAGGTATTTAAATGATAATTATTGGCGAAAAGATCAACGGTGCTATTCCATCAATCAAACAGGCTATCGCAGACCGTGATGCTGAGCTGATCAAACAGCGCACGATCATGCAGACAGAAGCCGGCGCACATTTCCTTGACTGCGCTCCTTCTTGCGCCCCCGAACTGGAATACGACGCCATGGTATGGCTGCTCGACCTTATGCAGGGTGTTTCAGACGTTCCCATCGCTATCGACAGCCCCAACCCCGAGCTCCTCAAGAGAGTCCTTGAAGAAGGTCTCGTAAAGAAGCCTGGTATGGTAAACTCCGTCAACATGGAAAAGGACGGCCTCAAGTGCGACATGCTCTTCCCGCTCATCGCAGGAACAGACTGGAACGTTGTAGGTCTTACATGTGACAACGACGGAATTCCCTATGAATCACAGAAGAAGATAGACATCGCAAAGAGAATGATCGATAAGGCAAACCACTACGGTGTTGCTCTTAAGAATTTCCACATCGATCCATGCGTAATGGCACTTTCAACGATGTCAAATGCAATGAGAGACTTCGAAGACTGCATCAAGGGCATTCACGATTATGCACCTGAAGTAAAGGTCACAGGAGCTATCTCCAATATCTCATTCGATATGCCGGCAAGAAAGTTCGTAAATGCAAACTGCATGGCATATGCGATCAAAGCAGGACTTGACTCCGCTATCATGGATCCTTGCAACGCTGAGATGATGGGCACTATTTATGCCTGCGAAG
>CAZTHD010000194.1:0-3813 GCA_964613315.1 uncultured Oscillospiraceae bacterium
CTGGCCTTTCTCTCTTATGGCAACTTAACCCCAGATGTTTTTGCCTTTGGGCGCAGGGGGAATGAGTCCGACGCCCTCCCTTTCTTCTGTCCTTACAAGGCTGTCTATGGTAGTCCCGTATACGTCTGCTAGAAGGCTGCATTTTTCTATATCGGGAACGGTGGCGCCGCTTTCCCATTTTGCATAAGCCTGCCTTGAGATGCCTATCTTCTCGGCTATTTCCTCCTGAGAATAGCCGTGGATGTTTCTCAGAATGACCAGATTATCTTTAAGCATATATTTCTCCTCTAAAGATCTATCTTCTCGAAATCGCTGCATGCCTTTCTGCATGACAGCAGTGTCATCAAGATAAACAGCACGATACCGCATGCAAGAAGCAGCAGCTGAAGTCCTATCTCATCCATACCGAAAGCGTTAAGCTTTCCGAGTCCCGGCACGTGATGGAGAGCCTCCGCTATAAATACTACCACAAAAGTCACTATGATGTGCGTTACAAATGGTTTTGCTAATTTATACGCTGTTTTGAAAAATCCTCCGACGAATACCATATTGAATATACCGTAGATAAGGAATGCCATCCCGAGAGCAAAGAGATTCGCATTCATGAGAGCGTTGGACCTGTAGACTACGGAATCTGAAAGGACTGTCATCCTTACGATAACGGCTGCGGCCATCAGAACTATGGAGCAAAGTTCTATGAAGCAGACGAAAATATACTTTCCTTTCACCACATCCTTCTTCGCTATGGGCAGCAGCGCCGAGAACACTATATCGTTGGCCTCCCTTGCCGACTGGAAGCTCTGAAACAGCCCCAGAGTCACGAAGAAAGCGCTGCAGAGCACCGGATAACCGGGCAGGAAAAACATGAGTCCGAAGAGTATGAACAGATATGAGAGTATGGAAGCGCTGAGCTTCATCTCTTTCCGAAGTATATTACGCATTGCCTAAACCTCCTTCCAGTCTCAGCATCGTATCCTCAAGACTTTCGCCTTCCAGGGAATGATCTCTGATGAAATCCTCCTTGGACTGGGCTGCTATTATTTTTCCTTTTGAGATATATATTATGTCGTCCGCGCATTTCTCTATGTCAGAGATTATGTGAGTGGAGAAAAATACGGCAACGCCCTCTTTCTTCAGCTCTGTGAACACCTCAAGAAGCTCGTTCCTTGAGAACGGGTCCAGTCCGCTGGTCGGTTCGTCGAGTATGAGGACTTCCGATTTATGAGAAAGAGCAAGAGAAAGATTCAACTTGACCTTCATGCCCTCCGAAAGCTCGAGAGGAGTTTTCGTTTCATCCAGTCCGAACAGAGCAAGATACTTTCTGTACGCTTCTTCATCCCATGTCTCGTAGAAAGCCTTAACGATACTTACTATATCCTTTATCTTTTTTCTGGGATACCAACTCACTGTTCCCGTTGAATAGCCTATCCTTTTCTTTATTTCCGTCTCGTTTCCTTCGAGCTCTTTGCCGAAGAAGCTGACTGAGCCCCCATCAGGATGGACTAGGTTGAGCATAGATTTGATCGTGGTGGTCTTACCTGCTCCGTTCCTGCCTATAAAGCCGGTGATCCTGCCCTCTTCGAGCCCGAAAGATACCTTTGACAGTTCGAAGGAAGGATATTTTTTCACGAGATCTTTTATTTCAGCGATCATAATATAGCCTCCGATAGTTTGATTTATATGAATATGGTAAAGTACGGTTGCCCCAGTTTCAACCAACTGCACTTAACATATTTTTATGTTTTTTGTTATTTTTAGTTGCATTTAGAGCAAAGGAAAAGGATCCGCGTCATGCGGATCCCAAACCACTTAAACTTAGGCAAATTATCTCGTATACACTCTCACGTAGTCCACTATGAAGTCTGATGGAACTGCATCCGAAGGCAATTCATTCCCCGCCCAGCTTTTCTTAGCTTTTCCTTTTGAACCTCCTACCTCAACCGTCAGCAAAAGATATTCGGGAACCTGAGATACTCCGCCGAAATCGGACCTCCCGCTCTCTATCCCGTTGATATAGAAAATATATTCGTTTTCTTTCCATTCGACGCCGTAGGTATTGAATTCCGCATAAGGATCGTTTCCTTCGATGAACGGAGTGGCGACGCACTCTGACTGCTCTTCTTTTCCGTATCCGTCTATATGAAGGTTCGACGTGACTACGTTCACTCCGTCACTCAGTCTATACCTGTAATTCGGAGACTCGAAGACGTCGATCTCCGCTCCGTCTTTACCTCCGTTTCCTACAGTATTGCTGAAGTCGAAAGGAAGCATCCAGAATGCAGCCCACATTCCATCTCCTTTAGGCAGGATGCAGCGCACCTCGAAATATCCATAGTTTTGTTCAAAAAGACCGGAAGTACAAAGTCCGCAGCTGTACCAGCCCGCTTTTCCTCCTTTGTATCCGCCCTTGAAATACTGTGTCGAGATGTGGAGATTTCCGTCTTTTACAGATGCAAGGTCCGTGTGCCACCAGCCGCCCTGGCGTATGACCGATTCTTCCTCGCCGCAACTGAACCCTCTCCATTTTGAGCTGTCGATTTTGCCTCCGTCAAAATCATCGCACCAGGAGAGAGTATAACCATTAAGATCAAGTTCTGCCGGATCTTCAGGCGGCGGGATGATCACAGGAGCAGGTTCCACCCTGTTTGAACGTATGAATACGGCAATCAAAACCACAGCAGTAATAAGAACTGCGATATATATCAAATATGATGTTTTGAATCGTTTACTATGTATCATAAAAAAACTTATATCATTTCAGATTCCAGCGGCATCACCATAAGTATGTTGTCGCTGCAGCTTCCGCTCATACGGGATCTCTTACTGTTTCTCATTATTATATAGCTGTATCCACGGTGCCATATATAGCGCTCATGGTCGTTTCAGTCCTTCCCGTGCAGCCTTGTTTCCGCCACCTGTATCATACGTTCCTTAACGTTACCGGCATCTCTGAAGCCGGCTTCCATAAGCTCATCGGCAGTCGACTCCAAAGCTCCGGTAAATCCTTCACGAATATTATCGAAGCGCTCGCCTGCTATTCTTTCGCTTATACCTTCCTTTGCAGCGGCCTTTAAAAAATCATCCTTCGTGATCTTGTCAATATTGTATTTCCCGTTTATACCGAAAGCCATATTCCTGGTGCCGGACGGGTAAATGACAGTGCTAAGCATATCGTATGCGGGAGCCAGACGTATTCCCCTTCCGGAACTGTTCCTAAGCAAGGAAAAATTCTTCAGATGTGCATCGGTATTGCCTGACAGCCAGCAGAATACTATCATATCGAACAGCTTCAGGATGTCCTCTCCGGGGTTCACGGAATACCTCTTCAGGATCTCTGTCATCCCGTGTAGATACGAAGCTCCTTCCGGCTCGTATTTTGCCGACGAGGGGATACCCATAGCCTGGGCGAAATCCTCCTGGTGCAATCTTTTAGGAACGGGAAGAGAACGTACGGTCCTTCCGTTTTCTGCAAATACCCTGTCGTATCTTCTCACAGCGAAAAGCACTTCGTCTTCTGCGCCCGACGCAGTATTGATGATGAAACTGCTTGGAACATTCAGCCCGAGCTTTCCTGCCGTCTCCATACACAGCTGTTCGTTTGTAACTATGCTGTCCAGACGTATATGACTTTGCTTCACTATGTGAGTGCTAGGTGCACAGCCTTTTGGAAGAAACCATCTGCCGCCGCCCGGCTCATAATACAGGCCCACCTTCCCCGACGCTCCAGTCAGGGACATCCTCGATTCTGCTGCCATGGCAGCCGATCTGGAAACCCCTTCTGCCGCCAATGCCTTTACTGTTTGGATATCAAGC
>CAZTHD010000195.1:0-3794 GCA_964613315.1 uncultured Oscillospiraceae bacterium
GATGGGAAGCAATTCCTCCCCATCCTAAGAGGATGGGGTATCCTTGCTGGATTTAGATGAAGAAATATATCAGCATCATACTTTGTCTTATCCTTTGCATTTCTCTTGCATCCTGCGGGGGCAAGACGGATGAGACGGAAACGGCAAAAGAGCTTACGGAAAGCTATATGCAGCTTGTGAAAAACTTCGATCTTGAAGGCATAAGCGACGTCACCGCAAACAGGGATTTTAGATACGTGAACGAAAAGCTCGCCATACTCCCCGACCAAGTCATGGAAATGGTAAAGAGCTGGGCCGGGAACATGGAATATGAGATAGGGGATGTCAGCCTTGAAGAGCTTACCGGCGTTGCAAATATAAAGATCAAATATACCGATGCTACCGAGGTCATGAGAGCGGCATCACTTGTATATATGGCAAAAACATCTAACATGATGGGAAGCGACGGCTTTGAAGGCTGGCTCTCAGGTCCCGGCGGAGGTCCGAAAAAGACCGATTCAGAAAAACTGTCCTCGGAGATCGACGCCTTCCTTTACCAGTGCATAGCTGATGCAGTGGAGTCCGAAGGACTTGGAACTATGGAAAAGACCATTCCCGTAGAACTGGTCAAATATCAGGGTGAGTGGAAGATCAAGAACCTGTCCATGGATATATTCAACGTCCTCACCTCAAACGCATTCATACTCTCTCAGGAAGAACAGTAATAAATAATGAACGATATAGCTATAATAGTACCTTCCCTTGATCCGGACAAAAATCTCAATATGGTAGTCGACGGCATGACGGCCGCCGGCTTCGATCACGTGATCCTTGTAGACGATGGATCCCGCGAAGACAGAAAAGCACCTTTCCTCAAAGCAGTGGAGGAGCATCCGGAATGCACTCTCCTTGTACATGAGGTAAACAAGGGAAAAGGCTGCGCTTTAAAGACAGCCTTCAAATACATACTTGAAAACATGCCCGACGTCATAGGCGCCATCACCATAGACGGTGACGGCCAGCACACTCCCGGAGACGCCATAAGGATCTCCGAAAAGATGAGGACCCATCCCGAGGACATAGTCTTCGGCTGCAGGGACTTCGATGAGGAGCAGGTGCCTTTTACGAACAAGATAGGGAACAAGATCACAGCCGGCATATTCAGAATGTTTTTCGGCATGAGCATCTCCGATGCCCAGACGGGCCTTAGGGGATTCCCGAGAAAGTATCTCAAAGAACTCACCGAGGTGGAAGGGGAGCGCTACGAATACGAGAGCAATATGCTAATGTACATGAGCGAGAAAAAGGTCCCGTATTCAGAGGTCAAGATACAGACCGTATACAGCGATGACAACAGCGGGTCTCACTTCAACAAATTCAAGGATTCCGTCAGGATATACAAGCCCATAATCGCAAAGGCTTCTTCGCTGAGGTACGTGATCAGTTCCGTGACGGCAGCTGTAGTCGACGCTACTGCTTTTACGATACTGAATAGCATCTTTAAAAACGTGAGCAGGATATGGCTCCAGACGCTGCTCACGACGGGCATAGCAAGGCTCATCTCGGCAACGGTCAACTTCACGATCAATTACAAGTGGGTATTCAGGAGCAAAGAAAGCGGCTTAAAGTCTGCAGCAAAGTACGCGGCCACTGCGCTTCTTCACTATGCTCTGTCCTACGTCCTTTGCGCCATAGTTTTCTCCCTTGCTGCAAGGGTGGGCATAGTCGGTTTCGGAAGGACTATCCTGAAGCTTATGGTAGACGGACTTCTCTACGTTGTGACCTACAAGGTCCAGCAGATGTGGGTATTTAAAAAGTCATAAGACTCTTTCATATATGAAATAACAGAAAGGAACTTATATCATGGCAAAAGCTAAACAGGAAATGAGCAGCAGCAAGAAGATACTGCTTACTCTCACATTTTTAAGCCTCGCATTCATAGTCGCGGCACTCTTCAAAGGTAACGTGGTCGAGTCGCTGAAAGGCTGCCTTACCATCAACCTTTCACCGTCTCAGTTCACAAGAGACTATTTCAAGCTCGGCACAGTAGGAGGAGCCTTCCTCAATACCGGTCTTATAGGACTCACCGTTTGCGGATTGCTGGCACTTACAAAGGCAAAGTGCAACGGACTTACAGTTGCTGCATATTGGCTCAACGTAGGTTTCGCAACTTTCGGTATGACCTTTATAACTATGTGGCCCTTCATCATCGGAGGATTCATCTATTCCAGGATCAAGAAGGTATCCTTTGGTTCGGTCATCAACTTCGCGCTGTTTTCAACAGCCCTGGCTCCTTTTGCAGGAGATCTCCTCTTCAGATATCCCCAGGCTGAGGCCAGAGGATTCAGTTTCTGGGGCCTTGCAGGCGCTCTGCTTCTCGGCATCGTGGCAGGTTGCGTTATGCCGGCTCTTTGCGGACAGTCTGCAAACTTCCACAAGGGCTACGACCTTTACAACGCAGGTCCTGCAGCAGGATTCCTTGCTTTCGTAGTGCTTTGCCTTCTGTATAAATCGACGGGCATAGCCGTTCCCTCCAACACAGACCTCGGAAACGGAGACAAACCCTTTGTCAACGTCTTCTTCCTCATAGTCTTTACGGCAATGGCCCTTGCCGGCTGCATGATGGATAAGGACTGTTTCAAGAACTACAAGAAGCTCTGGCAAAGCGACGGATACAAGATGGATTACACCGCAGAGTTCGGAGTTCCCGCAACTCTCATCAACATGGGCGTATACGGACTCTTCATCCTTCTTTATTTCAACGCAGTTCACGGATTCACCATGGTGGACGGAGCGCTCACCTTCACGGGAGCTAAGTTCACAGG
This sequence comes from uncultured Oscillospiraceae bacterium, assembly GCA_964613315.1. Taxonomy (GTDB): domain Bacteria; phylum Bacillota; class Clostridia; order Peptostreptococcales; family Anaerovoracaceae; genus RUG13409. The sequence continues at coordinate 2,805 of CAZTHD010000195.1, forward strand.
AGCTACCATGGGAGCCATCATGTGCATGCACGCTTTCTCAGCCCAGGGAGCCCAGCCGAGAACAGTATTCCCTATCATGATCGGATACTTCCTCGCATCGCTTGTTCCCTTCGCGTGCGTATACTTCGGAGTAGTTGAGACTTCAGCCTGGACATTGACCACTCAGGCCATGCTCGTAGGTATGTGCTTTGCAAGCGGCCTTGCTCCTGTCGCAGGTAAGTTCGGTTTCTTTGCGGGTATCGTCGCCGGAGCCATCCATGCGCTGCTCGTTATGAACGTTCCTGCGCTTCACGGCGGTTTCTGCCTCTACAACGGCGGATTTACGGCAGGCATCGCAGCCTTCGTTCTCGTTCCCGTACTGGAGAGTTTCTTCGGAACAAAAGAGGAAAGAAAGGCAAGAAAAGCTGAAAAGGCAGCAAAATAGTCAAAGAGCACTATTGAAAAAATATCAGCCGTCCTTTACAATAAATGGTAAAATATTCCATTTTTGAAAGGACGGTTTTTATATGGAAGAAAAGGGACAGGGATTAAGTATAAAGGAGATGTCAGAAAGCGAAAGGCCAAGGGAAAGGCTCTACCGCTACGGGGCAAAAGCCCTATCAAATGCCGAGCTTCTCGCCATCCTCATATCTTCGGGAACGAGAAGCGAATCGGCTTTGGATCTTGCATACAGGCTCTTGAGCTCGGAAAGGAGCGATATTTCTTCATTTTCGAATTTTGAGCCTCAGGAGTACTGCCGGATAAAGGGCATAGGCAAGGCAACAGCCTGCAAACTCGCAGCCGCCGTTGAGTTCGGAAAAAGGGTATATTCGACTCCCGGTAAAAAAATACTTCTCAATACTCCGGATGCGCTGGCGCAGCACTTCAGTGATATGAGAAACTTCCATAAGGAAGTGCTCAGAATAGCGATGTTCAATTCAAAGCTCGAGCTCATAAAGACCGTGGATATATCCATGGGAGGTCTAGCCCATACTTCAGCGGTGGCAAGGG
>CAZTHD010000196.1:0-2483 GCA_964613315.1 uncultured Oscillospiraceae bacterium
GATATCACGTCTACTGCTTTGATTTCTTCTAAGTCGTTGATACCGTAGAAGTTTTTGAAATAGCTTTCCTGAAGAACTATGTCTCCGATACCTGCTGTTTCGTTGTGGCTGATAACGGATATTCCGTTTACTGCTCCGACAGCATTTACGCCGACCATCATTGCGATCTCGCCGCCCTGCTGGCTCTTGCAGTTTGTGGAGCATACTATTCCGGCTCCGTTGTCTGCCTGGTAAACTTCTGTGACTCCGGGAACGAGTTCTACGTCGAGCTTTGTAAAGGATGATGCATCGGGAAGCACCTGTTTAAGTGCAGCGTTTCTTGTATCAGCTTCTCTCTGAGCAATGATAGGTGAAGTCATCTGATACACTGCTGCAAGAAGGAAGGATGCTACGAGTGCGATGCATACAAGTACGATGATAGGAGATACGATAGTAATTCTCTTTGAATCTGCCATGATTTTTTACACCTCAATATATATATACAAAATATTAATAAACGTATTATAACAGAAAACCGATGTTTTGGAGATACTGAACTGCGTTTAAAACACCAAATTTTGAGTGTTCATAGGTAAGTCCGCCCTGGAAATACACAATATACGGTTCTCTTAGCGGTGCATCGGCCGAAAGTTCGATGGTTGAACCCTGTACGAAGGATCCGCTGGCCATGACTATGGGGTCTGCATAACCGGGCATATCTCCGCCTTCGGGAGCTGCAAACGAGTCGACAGGAGCTGCTGCCTGTATGGCTTTGCAAAATGCTATTACAGCGTCCTTGTTTTTGAGCTTTACGGAAGTTACTATGTCTCCCCTTCTGTCTTCTGCTTTGGGACAGACTTCAAAACCCAGCTTTTCAAAAACTTTTGAGCAAAGCACTGCTCCTTTGACAGCATTTCTGACAACGTTCGGTGCTACGAAAAGACCTCTCAGGATATCTCTGTTCTGACCGAAGGTCAGTCCGTACTCTCCGCCAAGTCCGGGTGCCGTGAGCCTGTTTGCTACTGCGTCTATGATGAATTCTTTGCCTGCAACGTAACCGCCGGAAAGAGCGTAGCCTCCGCCTACTCCCTTGATAAGGGATCCTGCGCATACGTCAGCTCCGCATTCTATGGGGTCACTGTAATCGGTGAATTCGCCGTAGCAGTTGTCGACCATGCATATGACGTCGGGTTTGACTTCTTTGCAGGCCTTCACCCATTCGCTTATCTGATCTGTGTTAAAAGCCTTCCTGAAGGAATATCCTGTGGACCTTTGCAACACGACAAGCTTTGTCATGCTATTTATAGCATTTTTTACCGCTGAAATATCTATCGAATTATCTAAAAGTAAATCGACTTGCTTGTATTTAATTCCAAATTCAAGAAGATTGCCCGTCTTGTTGTTTTCGAGTCCTATGACGGTTTTCATGGTGTCATAGGGAGTGCCTGTGCAGTAAATGATTTCATCGCCGGGTCTTAAGAGCCCGAAATATACAGATGCCAGAGCGTGAGTTCCGCAGGCTATAGTCGGTCTCACTATAGCGGCTTCTGCCTTGAAAACCTTTGCAAATACTGCATCCATCTTATCTTTAGACACGTCTGAGAGACCGTATCCGCTCTCCCAGTTGAAGTGCATCGATGCGAGTCTTTCTTCATGGAATGCGTTCAATATTTTAAGCTGATTGTATTCAGCGATGTCATCTATCTCTTTGAATCTTCCTTCAAGTTCAGCTTCTGCTTCTGAAACAAGTTTTATAACCTTTTCTGAGATCCCGTATTCTTTACTTAATAATCTGTTCGTATATTCGTTCATTTATACCTCTATGATTTCTGCCTGTTTGTATCTTTTGAACCAGGTTATCTGTCTCTTGGCATAATGCCTTGAATTTTGTTTTATAAGGTCCTTTGCGCTTTCTGCGCTTTCACCTTTCTCTATGGCTTCTATTATCTCCTTGTAGCCTATTCCTTTCATGGCTACGTCGTCTGCTGTAAAGCCCATATCCATGAGTGCTCTTACTTCTATTTCAAGTCCGAGATCGTAAAGCTTGTCGACTCTTCTGTTGATGCGGTCATAGAGTTTTTCTCTGTCCATGGAAAGAACTATTATATCGCAGTCAAGTTCGCTGCTTTCTGTTTCTATGGAACTGAATTCTGCAAGAGTCCCCTCTCCTTTTTCAAGCCTTTCCACGGCTCTCAATACTCTTTTTATATTATTCTTATGTATCGTATCGGCTGCTTTTGGATCAAGCTCCTTTAGTCTTTCAAATAGAATTTCGGGATCTTCGTTGCACTCTTCCCATATCCTGTCTCTGTATTCCTGTTCTCCTTCGGGAGCTGAGAAATCCATATCGTAAACAAGAGCGTTTACGTAAAGGCCTGTTCCACCGCAAACTATTGGAAGTTTGCCTTCTGAGTGAACTTTCCTTATATATTCGAGCGCAAGCTGTTTATAATCGTAAACAGAAAAGCTTTGCCTTGGATCTATCTCGTCAACAAGATAGTGTC
>CAZTHD010000196.1:2524-3792 GCA_964613315.1 uncultured Oscillospiraceae bacterium
AGAACCGATATCCATGTATTTATATATCTGCATGGAATCATCTGATATGATCTCACCGCCGTGATCAAGGGCATATTTGATGGCATATTCAGTTTTTCCGATCCCCGTCGGACCGACGATGAATACAGTCTTTATCATTTGCGCCTGAACATCTTTTCAAGTTCATATTCTGAGAACTTAATGAAAGTAGGTCTGCCGTGAGGGCATGAGAAAGGATTTTCGCATTTATCAAGATCCCTGAAAAGAGCTTTCATCTCTTCCAAAGAAAGATGATCGTGAGCTTTCACGGCTGATTTGCACGATCTTGATATGATAATGTCCTTTCTTATCTGCAGCTGATTCTTATAATCGTCTGCGGAATCGAAGAATTCGTAAAGAAAGTCTTCAGCCTCTTCGAAATCCATAAAGTAAGGTATTTCTTTAACGAGATATGATGAATCTCCGAAAAGCTCTAAATAGAATCCCATATCCGCAAGGATAGATATGCAGCTTTCAGCAGTGAAGGTCTTTGACTTATCAAGTTCTATGACCATGGGAGCAAGGAGAAGCTGGCTTGCTTTCTCGGCTGCATTGAAACTTTCGAGGAGCTTTTCGTACATGATCCTCTCGTGGGCGGCATGCTGGTCTATGATATAGAAATTCTCATTATCGCTTGCTAATATGTAAGTCACGAAGATCTGTGATATGGGTGTAAGCGATGAGAACAGGAGCCTACTTGTTTTGTATTCTCCGAAATCTTCTCTGAGCTGCTCTGTCTTTTCACTTTCTAACTCGGATGCAGCTCTTAAGTCCTTGAATACGTTCTTTACTTCAGGTTCTTCGCGTACGTACCTCTCTTTTTCTGATATAAGTTCTTCGAAAATATTGACTTCAGCTGCACTGTCATCCCTTGCATTGCTGAGGACTTTTTCTACAGGAGCTGTTTCATATTCAGTTTCACTGTTTTCTGTTTCTGTCGATACCTGGGATATGCGTATATCGTCTTTATCTACGGCAGTCGCGTTCCTGTCAAGAAGAGCTTCTCTTATGGAATCCACCACGAAATCGAAAACTTCTGTATCGTCTGAGAATTTTATTTCTGCTTTTCTCGGATGCACGTTTACGTCGACTTCAGAGGTGTCGAGCTCGAGGAAGAGATATACGGAAGGATATCTTCCTTCAAAGAGCTTGTCTGAATAAGCAGCCTTGACAGCACTTTCCATAAGAGGAGATTCTACAAGCCTTCCGTTTACGAAGTAGACCTGCTGGCGCCTGTTGTTCCTGCTCTC
>CAZTHD010000197.1:0-3754 GCA_964613315.1 uncultured Oscillospiraceae bacterium
GATTTATCTAAACGAATTTCTCCGTTTTAAGCTTGACATTTAATAGTTAGTCTATCCTAAACTTATCTTTTCGACGGGATACTGAGCTGGATCTGTTTCCCTGCTGCTCACCGCCGCATACATCAAAGTGAGACCTCCGACCCTTCCGAAGAACATGAGTCCTTCGAGTATCGCTCTTGACAAGGTTCCAAGGCCCGGCGTTATGCCAAGGGTCAGCCCTACGGTCCCTATGGCCGAGGCGCATTCGAAGAGGCAGCTTCCCATGGGAAGGCCTTCAGCAAGGCTGATGATATACGCTCCGGTGAAGGTGAGCGCAAGATACATCATGAGCAGGGTGGATGCCGTCCTTATGGCATCCGCCTCCACTCTCCTTCCGAAGAGCTGGGAGCTTTTCTTCCTTCTTATGACTGTTACTGCATTGATGGCAAGGATAGCTGCGGTGGTAGTCTTCATACCGCCTGCAGTGGATCCGGGGGATCCTCCTATGAGCATCAGTATGCCTGTCAGCACCTGTCCCGATCCCTTCATCGAAGCAAGGTCAGCTGTATTGAAACCGGCAGTTCTGGGCGTTACCGCCTGGAAGAGTGACAGAGCGAATCTTTCCTTAAGAGGGAGACCGCCGAACTCGGCAAAGAAAAGTATCATTGCAGGCACAAGTATCAAAATGATACAGGAGGTTAAAATGATCTTGCTCTGAAGGCGGTATCTCTTAAGGTGGAACTTGTTAGTGGCCATATCTTCCCATGTGAGGAAGCCTATTCCTCCGGCTATGATGAGAAGACAGGTCGGTATTATGACTGAATAGTCTGAAGAAAATGCTGTGAGTGACGAAAAGGCTCCGGTCTTGTCTCCCATAATGTCGAAACCCGCGTTGCAAAAGGCCGATATGGAATGGAAGAAGGAAACGAATATGCCTTTGCTCCCGAAAGCTTTTATGAAGCGCGGCATGACGAGAAGAGCTCCGATCAGTTCGGAGACGAAGGCTATCTTAAAGATGAAGCCCGTCATCTTGACGACACCTCCTATCTGGTGGGCGGAGAGGCTGTCCTGGAGTATGCTCCTTTCGAGGAGACCTATCTTTCTGCCGGAGACCGTAGCTATGAAAGCTGCGAAGGATACTATCCCAAGGCCTCCTATCTGTATGAGGACCAGTATCACCGCCTGTCCGAAGTCCGACCAGTAAGTGGCCGTGTCTCTTACTACGAGGCCTGTGACGCAGACTGCAGATACGGAGGTGAAGAGCGCATCGGTAAAGGATGCTCCGTTTCCCGATTTGACGGAGACCGGGAGCATGAGTACGAGGGCTCCCAGGATTATTAGGCCCAGGAAACCCAGTATTATTATTTGAAACGTTGATAGTTTTATACCGAAAATATTCTTCATAAAAATGATCCTTTATCTTTCGTGCCTTTTTAATCATAACTTTTTGGCGCAAAGACGGTATTAAGAGAGGGCTTTTAAGTATTAAGACTGTATTAAGAAAAGGCTTTTGATCATAGGATATTATGATGATCGCAAGCGCATATCGGTGCAATATCCGTCTTTTTGTCAAAAAATGATAAAAAGTGCTTGACATATTTGTTTCTATGGGCTAAAGTATCAACAATATAAAAAACCATGATAGAGGCGCGGCAAACAAGAGTAGCTCCGCATGAATGATCCAAGGGAGATCGGGGAGCGAAAGGGAATGCTGCCGAAGGGGGAAGAAAGTCCCGTTTTCTTCTTACCTGGGCGAACGGAAAACATCCGTCCGACTGTCGCCGGAAACGGCGGAGAGCTGTCTTGATGAAAACGTATCCTTTTGTATATGTCGAGTCATGATAGTTCATGGCTCGATTTTTTTAAGACAAAAGGAGAAAGAGAAAATGAAGAGATTATTTGCAGTACTTATGGCCGTTCTTATGCTATTCAGCTTCGCCGCATGCGGAAACGGCGGAAACAACGGTGGAAACCAGGAAGCAGTCATCCCCGGACTTGAGGATGGAGTGCTCACAGTAGCTATGGAATGCGCTTATGCGCCGTACAACTGGGCGCAGTCAGACGATTCCAACGGAGCGGTACCCATCAAGGACAGCCCGCTCTTTGCCAACGGATATGACGTTATGATGGCAAAGGCCATCTGCGAATTCAACGGCTGGCAGCTCGAGATAGTACAGACAGACTGGGATTCTCTCATCCCGGGAGTTACCACAGGCCTTTACGACGCTACCATAGCAGGACAGTCCATGACGGCAGAACGTATGGAGACCGTAGACTTTGCAGGACCCTACCTCTATGCGACCATCGTATGCCTTGCAAGAAACGACAGCCCCTTTGCCAGCGCTCACGGCCTTGCAGACCTTGCAGGCGGAAGCTGCACCAGCCAGTCCGGTACCATTTGGTACGAAAGCTGCCTTCCCCAGATCGCCAATGCTAATATACTTAGCCCCACGGAATCTGCTCCTGCCATGCTCATGGCTGTAGCATCCAACCCCGACATTTTCGTCTGCACAGACAGACCCACAGCTCAGGGAGCACTCCTTGCATATCCTGAACTGGTACTTCTCGACTTTGCAGGAAGCGGAGACGATTTCGAAGTATCCGATGAAGAAGTCAACATCGGTATTGCGGTACAGAAGGGCAATACGGCTCTCATGGATGCTATCAACGCATATCTTGCAACGATCACAGTGGACGACTTCAACGCACTTATGGATCAGGCTATAAGCATCCAGCCCTTAAGCGAGTAATATATACAGCTGATGCTTTTTTCATAACTAATTGAGCCCGGACCCAAGGAAACCTTAGGTTCCGGGCTTATCCCTTGAGGAGGGAGCATATGTTTTCACAGCTCATAGCTGACGTAGTAAATCTTTGGGGAAGATACGGTAGAGTATATCTCAACGGTATCAAGAACACCCTGATCCTGGCCATCACGGCCACGGCCATAGGATGCCTCATAGGCTTTATCTGCGGCATACTTCAGACTATCCCTGTCAGCAAATCCGACAACGTATTCAAAAGATTTTTCCTCGGGTTCATACGCGTCGTCATACGCATATACGTCGAGGTCTTTAGAGGCACGCCCATGATACTCCAGGCAGTGTTCATTTATTACGGAGTGCCTTACTTTTTCGGTCACGTGTTCAAGAGCATATGGGCAGTCAGTCTCATAGTCGTATCCATCAATACGGGCGCATATATGGCGGAGTCCGTAAGAGGCGGCATTCTTTCTATAGACCCCGGCCAGACCGAAGGCGCAAAAGCCATAGGCATGAACCACTTCCAGACCATGCTTTACGTTATACTGCCGCAGGCTCTCAGGAACATCATGCCTCAGATAGGAAACAACTACATCATCAACGTAAAGGACACTTCTGTCATGTTCATCATCGGTTTTTCCGATTTCTTCTCCATACACAAGATGGTCAGCGGGGCGATATACAAGTATTTCCCCTCTGCCTTCATAGAGATGGTAGGTTATCTGACCCTCACACTCGTTGCCTCATTCCTCCTTAGATGGGTGGAAAGAAAGCTTGCCGGGTCCGAGAGTTATGAGCTCGCGGCAGGCGACCAGCTGGTGACCGTTGCAGGCACCTACAACAGTCCTGCGAAGGGATCCCCCTTTGATGAAAAGAGCAAGGAATTCGGAAAACCCGTGTACGAACCGGAAGAGGAGGCAGAGCTATGAGCGAACATATACTCGAGGTGCGCCACCTTTCCAAAGTTTTCGGAAAGAACGAGGTGCTCAAAGTTATAGACTTCTACGTGAGCC
>CAZTHD010000198.1:0-3734 GCA_964613315.1 uncultured Oscillospiraceae bacterium
CAAAAAAGCATATGGCGATCCACATAGTATTCGTAGAACCTGAAATACCATCTAATACCGGAAACATCGCAAGGACCTGCGCTGCCACAAGCAGCGTCCTCCATCTCGTAAGGCCTCTTGGCTTTTCCATCGATGACAAACACCTCAAAAGAGCCGGTCTTGACTACTGGCCTTACGTCACCGTTGAGATCCACGACAGTTTCGAGGATTTCCTCGAAAAATACAAAGGCCGCAGGATGTGGCTCGCCACGACGAAAGGCGAAAAGAAATATACGGAGGTCTGCTACCGGGACGAAGACATGATACTCTTCGGAAGAGAAACTGCGGGGCTTCCTAGGGATTTCATCTATGCAAATTCGGACAAAGCCGTAAGGATACCCATGAGCGAAAATACAAGGCTCCGTTCCTTCAACCTCGCCAACTCCGCAAACGTCATTCTTTTTGAAGCCTTAAGGCAGCTCGGCTTTCCGGGTCTGGAATAAAAATCAGGCATCTTCCGATTTCCTCCGGAAGATGCCTTCTTTGTTGCTTTTCAGTTGCTGATCACCCTTTTTGTTTTGCCATCTTTGATCTTCTGTCCCTTCCCCAGATCGCTGCCGCGAGCAGTATCAGCGCAAATAGCGCTGCGAGCCATATGCTCTCGTTGGGAAGGAAGGACGTCGTTCCGTCGTCGTTATATATTAGCTCCGCATCCTTTAAGACCGCAGCTCCTATGGCAGGACCTATGAGACCGGGAACGAATACCTGTCCTATGATGCGGACACCCTGGAACCTTCCGGATTTGTTTTCCGGGATCAGATCCCTTATCTTGGCTCCGAAGACAGACATACCTGTAAGATAGCCTGACATCATTAAAAGAGAGCCTATGAAAACCGGCACCATGGTCTTAGTCATGTAAAGGAGCACGTATCCGGCGGCAAGCATGACGAGAGGAAGCTTGATGCTGACCTTGAAGCCGTTCTTGTCATAGACTTTGCCATAAAAAGCCGTGACAACAGCAGCGACTATAATGGCCGGAGCCATAATGAGCACGTAATTGCTCATACCCAGGCTCTTTTCATAATAAATGATCAGATAAGGCATGAAGATCTGTATGGAAATGCCGAAGATCGCAAACTCGACCAAAGTGAAATACAGGAGCTTGTTCTCTTTGAATACCGAAGGCTTGAGGCTGTAAAGAAGAGTCTCCCCGAGGCTGTCTTCAGTTTTCTTAAGATCCGGCGCATCCTCTATGAGGAAGCATCCTGCTATACCGATCAGAGTTGTAGCTACGCCTATTATGTAGTAGATGGTGACCCATGAGGAGTGTTCGTCTAAATTGAAGCTCATGAAGCCTCCGAAGACTATGAGTATAGATACAAGGGGCATCATGGAGTTTATCCCCTCTATCTTGCCTCTGTTTCCCGAATCTCCTCTGTCGGTGAGCCAGGCGTTGTATGCGGCGTCGTTGGCAGTGGATCCGAAGAAGGTCATGACGCAGTCCATGACTATGGTCATCGTCACGCTCTTGATATACGCAAAGGTGATTATCGATATGCCCCATATGATGTATCCGATGCTCATGAAAGCTTTTCTTTTTCCGACCTTGTCAGATACGGCTCCCATGACTACGGTAGTCAAAGCCGCCATCACGGCGCTGGCCATTACCATGGCCGATATATCGGCCGCAGATGCATGGAACATCTTGTAGATGAACACGTTGAAATACATGTTCTCGACCACCCATGCCACCTGGCCCATAAGTCCAAAGACCAGCATCGCAGTCCAGAATCTCTTATTTAGTCCTTTACCATCCATTTATTCATCACCTTCTGTTAACACTTTCTAACCGATTCAATTATATAGCAAAAACATATAAAGAGATAAGAAAAAACAGCATTGCTGCTGTTTTTTAGTGTTTAGATCACTTTTGCTCCTTCGGTATCCACCGATAAGGTCATCACCTGCCAGTTTCCTTTGAAGGCTGTCAGAGCTTCCTTCAGTCTGTCTTTAAGATCTTCCCCTCCGCCTACGGCAAGGAGAGTGCTTCCTGAGCCAGAGATGACAAGGCCTGCCGCTCCGTTTTCTATGGCAAGAGCCCTAATGTCGTCAAAACCCGGTATGAGGCTTTTTCTGTAAGGCTGGTGGAGCCTGTCGTCAAGGGCAACGGAAAGGGCTCTTTCGTCCCCCGTCTCCAGGGCTTTGAGGAGTATTGAAAGGCAGCCCGTCGTATATACTCCGTCCACTCTTTTTATCTCTGCGGGAAGTATCGCTCTTGCCTCCTGGGTAGAAGTCTCAAAATCCGGTACAAGAGCTGTGAAGCGAAGCTTCTCAGATACCCTGTACTGCATGACCACGGGCTCTTCTCCCCTTACCACGGCAGCGGTGAGCCCTCCGTATATGGCAGGAGCCACGTTATCAGGATGACCTTCTATCTCATTTGCTATGAGGAGCACATCTTCCTTTGAAAGACCGAGGCTGTGTATCCTGTCGGCTCCCATGATCCCGGCTACTATCATAGTAGCAGATGATCCAAGGCCCCTTGAGATGGGTATCTCTCCCACTATCTCTATTTCGAGGCCTTCAGGTTCTTTGATACCGTACTTTGCAAGGGTCTTCAAATACCCTATATATGCAAGATTGTCTTCTCCTGCATACATCCTGTCGCAGCCGTTGATCCTAAGACCAGTGCCGCTCTCCTGAAAATATATCCTGTTGTAAAGACCCAAAGCCATGCCGAGGCAATCGAAGCCCGGCCCCATGTTGGCTGAAGTCGCCGGTACTCTAACGCAGATCATTTGCAGCCCTTTCCACGTAATCGTTGATAGATCCGGGAGCTATGACATCCCGGTGAAGCACTGTCTTTTCCTTTAAACTCTTAAGCCTTTCAGGCTGGGGAACTGAGCTTATCTTTTCGAGCTTATCCATGGCTTCGAAGCAGTCCTTTGGAACTTCCTCTCCAAGTGCCTTGAGCACTGATGGAGCGAACTTGTAGGGACTTGCTGTCGAAAGGACCACTGTCTTTCCTGAAAGACCCTTTTTCTTAGCGCAGGCATAGGCCACTGCAGTATGGGTATCTATAAGGTACTTATCCTTTTCCCAGAGTTCCTTTATGGAAGCGAAGGCTTCTTCGTCGTCTGCCGACTCTCCGTCGAAATCTGCCCTTATAAATTCTATAAGTTCTTCCGTCGCTTCGAAATATCCCTTCGTCTTAAGATCCTCCATGAGGGTGCAAAGAGCCTTATCATCCATGCCGAGTCCGTAGAAAAGAAGCCTCTCGAGGTTGCTTGATATGAGTATATCCATTGAAGGAGACGCAGTGAGATAAAAATCCCTTCTCCTGTCGTATCTCCCTGTTTCCAGGAAATCCGTTAGTATCCTGTTTTTGTTGGAAGCGCAGAGAAGCCTTCCCACCGGAAGTCCCATCCTCTTTGCGATCCATCCTGCAAGTATGTCACCGAAGTTCCCCGTAGGGACGACGAAATCCAATTTTTCACCGTAAGAAAGCTTCCCGTCCCTCAGCATCTTTGCATAAGCGTAGAAATAATAGGCGACCTGGGGAGTCAGCCTTCCTATGTTGATGGAATTGGCGCTTCCAAGGGAGACACCCTTTACGCTCACTTCTTCAAAGGCCTTCTTTACTCCGCTCTGTGCATCGTCGAAATTACCTTCTATGCCGCATACTTTTACGTTGCTTCCTTCCTGGGTCTGCATCTGAAGCTTTTGTATGTCTGATACACCCTCCGCCGGATAGA
>CAZTHD010000199.1:0-3733 GCA_964613315.1 uncultured Oscillospiraceae bacterium
AAAATACCGGTAGTCAATGTAGGCGGAGATCTTACCAATGTGACCATCAACCCGGTCGTATCGACAAATCTTGACGAATTCCCCTTTGTCATCAACTCGACTAACCTTGGCAAATCCTTTGCGACATGGGCCAGCGGAGAGATCAAGAATATCGAATACACCTTCACGGTATCCGACTATGCGACTACAGGAAACAAATCCATAAGATTCAAAGGTACATATTTTGAGAACGGATCACCTGTAGAGAGCACTTTCTCCACTCAGCTTACCGTTGTGGACGGATACGAAAAGAATTCAAGCGCCATGTCTGTCATGGTGACTGGTTACAAATTGTATGTTAAGGGATTCGAGACCTCAGGACTTCTTGCAGGAGAAGAGGCAGATCTCGTCCTGACCGTAAAGAATAATTCATATTACGAAGTGGCAAACAAGGTAGTTGTCAATCTAAACTTTACAAACAGTCCTGGTTTGACTCTTTGCCCCGGCAGCACCGACAGCGCATATATAGATTCCATCTGGCCCGGCGGCACAGCTACTGCCTATCTTAAGATAATGGCAAAGCCTGACGCAGAGGCCGGATATACCATGCTGGGAATAGGACTTACCTATGAAAACGACGACAATGTGACCGGCAAAGCGAACCAGAACATAATGATACCCATCTCTCAGAGGATGGAACTTAAGCTTGGAACGCCTGCAGTATACGGAAAACAGATCAAGGGCAAGGAGGGAACTATTTCCCTACCTATGACCAATATGGGAAGAGGCAAAGCCCTCAACGTCAGAGTTATAGCAACTGACGGTCTCGAGCAGTCTGCGGCAACCTTTGTCGGAGATATACTTCCGGGAGGCTCTACAACAGCTGATATTGCAGTTGTATTCACAAAGCTCGGATCCTACATGGGATCTCTCATCGTCCAGTATGAGGATGCCAACGGCGTCCTGTATACCACGACTGCTCAGGTACAGCTCAATACCACTGAAGCCGGAAAGGACGATGATAACAAAGGAAATACTACTCCCGGCGGACAGGGTGGATCGAGTTGGCAAAGCGGCATCTTGGGTGAATGGTGGTTCTGGGCGATCCTTGTATTGCTTTTAGCCTCCCTCATCGCTGCTTTGATACTTGCACTTGCAAAAAAGAAAAAGAACGAAAAACTGGACAAGGAGATCGACGAGGAAGATTCCGAATTCGATTTCAGCAGCATTGACTATACGGAGAAGAAATGAAACTGAAAGATCTGCTGCACTTAGCGCTTACAAATCTTCTCAGGCGAAAAACCAGAAGCATACTGACAGGTCTTTCCATGGCGGTTGGCGTCATGTGTATAGTCGTACTCATTTCAGTGGGACTCGGATATGAAAGATCCTATAGAGAAAGCATAGAGTCCATGGGAAGCCTCACTAAGATAGACGTAACTGCAAATACCAGCGACTACGGCAGGAAGGCTATTTTAAACGGCAAGGCTGTCGAAGCTTTCAAGGGCATAGACGGCGTCGAGGCAGTGACTCCTGTACTTCAAAAGTCTGCATACGTCATATCCGGCAACTACGTTAATATGGTGCGCCTTTACGGTCTTGATACGGACGTTTTGGGAGATTTCATATCCTCTGTTTCCGAAGGAGCATTTCCTGAAGAGGGCACCATGTCCCAGCCTGAGGTCATGTTTACGGACGATACGGCATCCGGCTTTGCAGATAGGACGAGAAACTGGGAAGCAGCTCTCGATCAGGACGGAAACCCCCTTGTTGATCTTATGAACCAGCCTGTTCGCATGACCTTTGACTATTCAGGCATCAGCGGCGGTCAGCAGGCAGATTCCGACGGCAGGGCCATAGCCTCCACCGGTCAGTTCAGCCTGAGAGTCACTGGCATCTGCCCTGCAGTCAGCGGAAACTTCACTTCCGCTGCATTCATGAGCTATGACAGACTCACAGGTATGCTCGGTATAAAGGAGCAAGACCCTGTATACGAGCTTGTATGGGTAAAGGTAAAGGATGTAGACGACGTTCAGCGCATAGCAAGGACCATACAGGATGCTGGTCTTTCGACCTACTCCCTAAACGACATGCTGGAAACAGTCAGGGTGCAGTCACGCCAGATACAAGGCATGCTTGGAGCTTTGGGCGCTGTTGCGGTCCTCATCTCAGCCATTTGTGTTGCCAATACCATGATGATGTCCATAACTGAACGCACAAGGGAAATAGGCATACTTAAAGTCCTCGGAACCACGAGGAGCGATATAGCGAAGATGTTCCTAACAGAAGCCCTTCTTGTAGGATTCATAGGGGGCATAGCAGGCCTTGTCCTTAGCTTTATCATGAAGTACCTGATACCCGTTATCTTCGCATCCCAGGAGCTTCGCTGCGTCATCCCATGGTGGCTGGCCCTTTGCGGAGTGCTCTTTGCAGGAGTTGTAGCCCTACTGGCTGCCTTGATACCTGCAAGGAAGGCTACCAGGATAAGCCCCAATGAGGCTATAAGGACGGAATAGCATGAGCCAGAGCACCATGAAAAAGCTGTGTATAGTGCTGGCAGTGCTGCTGGTAATTGCGCTCGCAGGGCTGATCATTACGCTCATAAGAAACAGTAATAGGTCCGTTGCTATCAAAAGTTTTGCCATAGGAGACAGCATAGGACAGATAGAGACCGAATGGGTCAAAGGGAAAAGACAATATGTGATAGTTATCACCCTCCCCGATGACTATGAGTTCACGAAGTGCATAGCCAATATAGAGCTGGCAAAAGGCGCTGCGATCTCCTCTGAGAGCCCTTGCCTTGTGGACTATCTGGGCGGACGGCCAGTGCTGAATCTGACTCTTGAAAACAGAGACCTGATCATTACAAATGGCAAGAAGACACGAAACTACGGTTTTCGTATAGAACTAAAGAAAGAGAAATAGATAATGAAGAAAATGAAAAAGATCATTGTATTAGTGCTCGCAGCCATACTGGCTCTGTCCCTTTGCTGCTGCGGCAAAGATAAGGATGGCAAGAAAGAAGATACGGACTACGGTCCGGGATCGAACGTTATAACGTCGGCAAAGATAGGCGACACGTACTGCAAGTTCGATGCATACAAAAATCCCGGCGGTCAGGAGACCGGAGCGGTCTTTAAGATATTGATTCCAAAGGAAAAGGTGTCTGATAAGAAAAATGTAAATATAGTAATAACCCTTGCTGAGAACTGGGAAGTTTCAGACGAGAGTAATTGCATCGTCAGTATTGCAAACAACAGTTTAGTCTTGGATCTTAGCGTGGACGACCCTAAGCTGGTCGTGTTCGCCGGATCCGATGCCTATAAAAGAACTTATCACCTAGTATTAGACCAATAGAACAGGAGGTGTTGAATAATAAGCAAGAACGTAAATACATATATCCGCTGTATGGGTTGCGTATATACAAAAGTCAAAACAACAAAACCCAGTATTTCATCGAAAGGAGAAAAAGAAAGATGAAAAAATACATAGCAATCGTGCTGGCCCTTGTGCTGGCACTCGGGCTCTCGTCTGCAGTAGCTTTCGCAGACGTTGCAAGACCCACAAACACTTATTCCATCGCCTCCCTTACAGGGATCTCTTCTGTAACCGTGGAGGGCACAACCGCAGCGTATTGGAGGGACAACAACACAGGTTATGGCACTCAGTATATCAGAGCGGAGCTTCCTTCAACCAGCAAAACGGAATATTATCTTAGCCATGCCACAGTTGTCATTACAACGACTGGAGATGC
>CAZTHD010000200.1:0-3731 GCA_964613315.1 uncultured Oscillospiraceae bacterium
ATTATAGCGTATGTTATGCCGCAAGTCAATTCAAATCTGAAAACTTACCGTGAACAATCAACATATCTATGGGCAACAGCCCATTTAAAATCCTGATGAGATGTACGACGAGAACGGACTCGTATCTGGATATCTTCAAAACCCAGCTTTTCTAAGCTCATCCTTGAACGCAGGTCTATGACTGTATGTCTTCTTCCATTGCTCCGCTATAGATACAGCTATTTCCGGCCCTCCCGGATAGCGCAGCAGCTTCTTAAGTTCAGCTACAAGATACCGGTACTGATCACGATTGGAAACATGCCCTGCCCTGCTACGCACATATTTGACATACATATCTCTTATCCTTTCCGGATAATAAGATCTAAGCACCCCCTCATATCTTTCCAGTATGGATATATTCCCGATTCGTTCGATGTCATCCATTAGCTCCTCATACATCCCTTCTTCTTTGTAAAAATCGTCCTTTATATAGGAACAGGTTTTTGCTTTAAGTATAAGATCTCTGTATGAAGGCCATTCTATTTCACTTACGGTACTTTTAAGGAGCAATACGTGTTCCAGGTTTGATTGTCCGCAATTCAATATATTGAAAAGCAGTTCTTCGACAAGATTTAATTCATCTCCTGTTTCCCTGTATATTTCGATCAGCATTTCGCTGTATTCGCTCACAGCATCTTCATTTTCAGCATTCCTTTCTTTTGCATCTTTGAGAAGCCATGCCGCATCCCTATAGTTATCATCCTTTATTTCCTCCGCCGCCAGTGCAAGAAGTACTTTGGGAAGGTAACTGTACCTCATGTAATACTCAAAGATCTCTTCTTTCGAATAATGGAGCTGCTCCATCGTCCTGATCCGATTAAGAATATTGTTCGTAAGCCAATAGGGATCTCTCCATTTTACAGGATCATCTTTGTATATTTTCTCATCACGATCTATCTTTTCATCAAGTGCTTCAAGCCTTACCTTTAAAAGCTCTTCGGAACTGAAGCTGTTCATGCGGAATTCATCAAGATAGTCTTCTAAGTAGTCGAATACCGAATCTGTTCCCGTATGCTGTTCTATCCACCTGTACATTTCCATCTGAAATGCATCGTCTGCTTTATCTGCTATACACTTCAAAAGATCACAGCATGCTTCCGCTCCGAAATACACTTCGCCGTCATCATCGATCTCCGTATTGCCAAGAGTAAGAAGTACATGACATGTGAGATCAAAAGCCTGCTTTAAATAGCCGCTTTCGATAAGAGGCGACACATTTGTATGCAAAAATCCCGTCAGCGCAGATACATAGCCTGAAGCATGTCTCCAGTCCACAAAACCGGACCTGTCGCAGTGATCATACTTGATATAATCGACCATAGACTTAAGCTCAATGATCTGACGCTCATTTAGTCCTTTGCCGTATGATATGACAATGCGATTCTTTAAAGAGGTATTATTGTATGCGAGTGAATACAAAAGATCCCTTACGGTATCCTCCGGCATCTGATCAATGATACTCTTAAGTTCGGATATTTCTTCGTTCCCGATATCAAAGACATCATCCAAGGAGATACCTGTATATTCCTCACGATCGTCCATGTCCGGATCATCCAGCAAATACAAAAGCGCTGCTTCATGTTTGCAATGGGACCCGTCTTCAGCATAGGGACAATCGCATTCCATGCTTTCGACATTCATGTTTCCTTTTCCGAACCATATTGCCACATTGTAATCTTCGGTCCCTTCGACGATAGCCGATGCTTTGTCTTCCGACCGCTCGATAAGATGCACTCTATCTTCCAAATAGTAATCATAACCCCTGAGAAGTATATGGGGAGCAAATAGGTCTTTCCACATCGTAACCACCCTACATCAGATCTATTCCGAACATCAGACTGTACATCTTATCATTCCATTCTTTACGTTTGATACCTGCGCTTTCCATAAGTTTGACAAGAACGCAGTACGAAGCGATCTTCTTGGCATCTGTTTTTCTCTTTGCCTTGCCCCAGCCGTATATTCCGTCGCATACACACGAGCAATACCATCTGTCGCCCATCTGAGGTTCGAAGAGATACTCTACTTCATTTACATACTTTTTCTGCCTGAGTTCCTGAAGCTGATTTATAGCTATATCAAGATCCGGTTCTATATGCGAATCCTTAAAGTCCATCCAGAGACCTTTATTTACTATATGTCTGTACGCGAACTCCGCAGCTCGCTCTCTTGCCTGGCTTCTTGTTGATGCTTCGGCTGTTACCTTCTCGCGTCTCTCGCAATCATTATCCTCGGGAACTGAAAAACTTATCACGCAGCTATACCATTCACTCCCCTGATTCTGTTCTTTTGAGTAAACCCTTGCCACTTCGTACTCCGGATTCTTTCCAAAATGCTTCTGATGCCATGAATTGAATATATCATAAAACCTAGCGTTGATCAGATCACTGGGATTCGTCATGTTCATGCATATGAGTCTGTCCACCGCATCTTCGATTACAAGCCAGTCCCAATCAGAATCCACAGCGATGGCTCCGATCAGCGCTTCAAGTACATCTTCGCATGCTGCGTCAGACTCTGTTTCCCCTGTCCCATAAAGAATGAACTTGTCAAATCCCAATTCTTTCATTCTTTGAGCAAGGTGATCTTTGGATACATAGTGCTCGCGCACCCTACTTAAATCACCCTCTTTATACTGCGAAACAAACGGACCTTCCGTCTTATCGCAATTTACATAGGTAAGCTGCTTGACTATTTCCCTTGTAACGACTGTGCTGAGTACAGAGTCTCCTACAAGCTCAAGATTATCATAATCTCCTGTTCCGTATTCTATCCCGAATGATCTTCTTGTGAACGCCTGCCTTAGAAGGTTCTCGTTTATGAACTCGTAGCCTATAGCCTCCTGTATCTCTGCTACAGGATCTTTTAAACCAGCCAATGTGCCATCGGAATTAAACGTATATTCCGGTTCGATCTTAAGCAGAGCAAGCTGCGAATAAAAGTCATTTTCCCATGCTTCATAATCAAATCCATTATCCCAATAGTCCTCGCCTTTTTCAGGAACAAAGTCAGAACCGATGCTGTCGAGCTCATCACTATTCTCAAGCACAGGGAACAAAGGAGAGACGCGATAGTCATCATCCAGCATCCCTGCATTTACCAGGCCGTCGTAATACTCTTTGATCTCCAGCAGATCTTCCAGTTCCCTATCAAGATGCATCATATATGCATCATCTACATCGCAAAAGTAATAGGACAGTTCATTTGACGGTTCGGGCCATATGCAGTTTTTTGGCCATTTGTTTGTTGAATTCTTTTTTGACATAATAAAACCTCCACGTAAAACTAACACTTAGTACATGGAGGGCATGACCGAGGAATCATTACGCATCGATCCCATCAAACAATTATCTGCATGCTGCATCTCTGCCCGGGAGACAAGATCAATCTCCCGACCAGGATGACATACACACAGCCAAATGCTTCATGCCATCCATGTGAAATATATCAGGAACAGTATATCTTAATGCTACGAAACTTACAATGATTTCTTTTCCAACAGTACTGCATCTATTTAATTTATTAACAACATGCAATTCATTCTCAAGTTGGAATTTCACAATAAAAAATTTGCCCAGATAATAAAAACTGGTATAATGAAAACAAGGAAGCCGCTGATGATCAGCCGGCCTCGCTAGAGTATATAGCTACCCTAACGTGCAATGATTAAGAGGGCAGCTATTTTTTTGACA
>CAZTHD010000201.1:0-3727 GCA_964613315.1 uncultured Oscillospiraceae bacterium
GCTCTTGCATGGGTATATTGAACGTAAGGACCTGTTTCTCCGTCGAAATTGAGAACCTTATCCCAGTCAAATACATAGTCCTTGATCCTTCCTGCAGATAATTCTCTGAATACAACTGCGCCGATGCCCACGATCTTAGAAGTCTCATCGAGCTGATCTGTATTAACACCTTTTTCTATGATTATCTCCCTTGTTTTCTCGACAGCTTTGTTGAGAACATCTTCAAGAAATACCACTCTGCCGTGTCTGGTTGAAAGAGTCCCGTCGGTGAGTGAAACCATACCGAAATTAACATGGATCATATCCTGTGCCCAGTCATACCCCATGAGTTCGATGACCTTAAAGAGCTGCTGGAAGTGAAGATCCTGCTGGGAAGCTACTACGTAAATGCATTTATTGAAATCGTACGTTTTCTTTCTGTAAAGGGCTGCAGCTATATCACGAGTAAGATAAATAGAGGTTCCGTCGCTCTTAGTTATTATAGCCGGAGGCATACCGTACTCTTCAAGATCGACTATCTGAGCCCCTCTTGACTCCTTGAGAAGTCCTTTATCTTTAAGTTCATCGATAACTGCCGGCATCTTATCCGAATAGAATGACTCTCCTGCATAGGAATTGAATCTTATGCCAAGCATATCGTATACTCTGCTGAATTCTTTAAGACTCTCATCTCTGATCCATTGCCAGAGTTCAAGCTCTTCCTTTTCACCATGCTCCAGGTCGTAAAAAGCCTTTCTTGCTTCTTCCTCAAGCTCAGGATCCTTTTCTGCTTCTTCGTGGAATTTGATGTAATACGAAAGCAAAGTCTTTATGGGTTCAGCTTCTACGTCCTCTTTTTTTCCCCAGTGTCTGTAAGCGACTATCATCTTACCGAACTGAGTACCGTAATCTCCGAGGTGATTGATCCTGACTACGTTGAATCCAAGGAAATCATAAATATTTGCAAGAGCATTGCCTATGACCGTAGTCCTTATATGCCCTATATGGAATGGCTTTGCAATATTAGGCGAACTGTATTCGACTATGACGGTCTTTCCATCTCCCTGATCCATACTTCCATATGAATCGCCTTTGGCAAATATAGCACCTATGGTCGTACCGGCCATATCGCTCTTTTTCATGAACATATTTACGTATGCGTTCACGGGCCTGACGGCTTCGAACATGGATTCGTTTTCTATGGACGAAGCAATATCTGCAGCTATCATATTTGGGGCTTTACGCATCACCTTTGCCAGTTTGAAACAAGGAAATGCATAATCTCCCATAGATGAGTCTGATGGTATCTCGATCAACTTTTCGATTTCAACTGCGTCCATACCGTCTATTTTTGACGCAAGAAGCTCAGCGATCTGCTGTTTTACGTTTAACATTCTTTTCTCCAATAATTCTATTTATACCAAAAGGACATGATCTGCCTTTTATTTTTTCAAAGTGACTACAGTCACACCGTCTCCGCCTTCTTTGTAACCGCCGGAACGGAAAGATGCCACGTGTTTGTGGGACCTGAACATTTTTTGAAGCCCGTTCTTAAGTATGCCGGCTCCACGTCCGTGTATGACAGTAACAGTTTCAAGGCCGGCAAGGAAAGCATCATCAAGATACTTATCAACGTTCATCTCAGCGTCGTCCAGGTTCTGCCCTACTACGTTTATGGACATGGGCACAGACATGGCTTTGGCAGTTTTAAGTCTTGAGTATTTGACTTTTTCCCTCTCCTTATCCGTAACGTTTTCATGAACAAGAGTTATATCTTTCAGATTTACAGTGAGCCTTATGGCACCGACTTGGGCCTGAAGGTTTCCTTTTTCATCGGGAAGAGACAGAACTTCACCTTTCTGCCCTACGGAGAGCACGTTGACCCTTCTGCCAACAGATATTTCCTCGGCTTTCGGGACCTCGTCATTTTTCTGAACTTCTACCCTGTTTGCATATTTGTCTCTTTTGTTTTTCAACGAACTTCTTGCAGAATCCACTGCTCTTTTAAGTTCGTCTGAGACCTGAGCATTTTTTATGGCTTCCCGAAGTTCTTCGACTTCAGCTCTTGCTTCTTCTATCAGTTCTCTGGCTTCATCTTTAGCATCGGAAATGTATTTTTCCCTCTGACTCTTAAGCTTGGCTTCAAGAGCGTCAAAACGCTCCTTTTGAGCCTTCATTTCCTCATTGATGGCATTTGCCTCAGCAAGCTTCTTTTCTGCCTCTTTTCGCTCGTTTTCGAGGGATGTGATGACGTCTTCAAACTCTATATCCCCAGACTCAAGCAAAAGCTTTGCATGATCGATTATGGTCTTTTTCAAACCGAGTTTCTGGGAGATCTCAAAAGCATTCGACTTACCGGGAGTACCTATTATAAGCCTGTATGTCGGCGAAAGTGTCGCAACGTCGAACTCCATCGATGCATTCTGAACACCGGGTGTTGAAATGGCATATTTTTTCAGTTCTGTATAGTGAGTCGTCGCAACAGTTGTCGCCCCTTTATCGAAAAGATGCGTTAGTATGGACATCGCCAGAGCTGCACCTTCCGTAGGGTCTGTGCCGGCGCCGAGCTCGTCCAGCAAAACAAGATTTCCCCTGCTTGCGCCGTTGACTATCTTTACGATATTGTTCATGTGAGAACTGAAAGTGGAAAGACTCTGCTCTATGCTCTGCTCGTCTCCTATATCAGCAAAAACATTATAGAAAACAGCGATCACCGTTCCGTCTGATGCTGGAACAAAAAGACCGGACTGCGCCATCAGACACAAAAGCCCGATAGTCTTGAGAGTAACAGTTTTACCGCCTGTGTTCGGTCCTGTAACGATAAGGGTCCTATACCCGTCTCCTATGGAAACGTTTATTGGTACCACCTTATTCTTGTCGATAAGAGGATGCCTTCCCTGTCTTATATTCACGTAGAACTTATCGCTTATCGACGGCTTCATAGCAGCCATATCAACTGCAAGTTTTCCCTTTGCAAAGGCAAAGTCAAGAGCGATCATCACGCGTTGGTTGCCTTTGATCTGGGCTTCATCCTCTCCAACTCTCCCGGAGAGTTCCCTCAATATCCTTACGATCTCTTCATGTTCTTTGAGCTCTAGTTCACGAAGCTCATTGTTCATGTTCACAATGGCTGTAGGCTCTACAAAGAGCGTCTGGCCGCTCGAACTCTGATCGTGTACGATGCCGGAAAGCTTTGCCTTATGCTCAAGCTTTACGGGAACGACGTACCTCCCCTGCCTTTGCGTTACGATGGCATCCTGGAGGAAAGTCTTATTATCAGATGAATTTACGATCTGATTGAGTGTGATCCTTATGCTTTCATTTTGTTTGATGATCGCTTTTCTGAGCCTTCTGAGTTCAGGGCTTGCATCATCAGCCATCTCATCTTCGGAAATGATGCAGCGGTATATCTCGTCTTCGAGGCCTTTGAGAACTGCGATCGCAGAAACAAGACCGTCTATATACGGAAGCTCCGGAAGATCCGAAGACAGGAATGCAGCTGTTCGTCTTGCTGTCTGTAGATTGTATGCGACCTGGAGCAGCTGCTTATGATTTAGAGTTCCGTCTTTGCCGGCAAGATGAGCAAGTCCGGCTACATCGTAAAAGTTTCCAAGCGGCGGAGCACCTTTCTGCATCAGAACAGTATAGGCCTCTTCCGTTTCGCTCAGAGCCTCTCTCACGTCTTTTACGTCATCATACGGCAAAAGATGCTTTGCCTGTTCGCGGGTCAGACTGCTGCTGCACTCCC
>CAZTHD010000202.1:0-3727 GCA_964613315.1 uncultured Oscillospiraceae bacterium
CGTTCCGCTCCCCTGCCGTAGCACTGATGCCGGACGTAACAATCAAACCGCTTCGCAGCAAAGCAAACGCTATCATCAATCTGATGGGCACCGCAGGCGGCATCGTTGTTTTGATCCTCGGCACCGTAATGAAGACCGGTTCCGCCTCCAATGCCCTGATGTCATATATCCCTTACTTCATCATTATCGCTCTTGTTATGATCGCTGCTCTGATCATCTTTATGTGGAAGGTCAACGAACCGAAATTCGTCGAAGAGATGCACGCAGAGAGCAGAAAGCTCAATCTTGAAGAAGATGAAGAGGAAGCATCTGCACACGGCAAACTCTCGAAACCTGAATTCCGTTCGCTAATGCTGATCCTTGCTTCCGTGGTCTTCTGGTTCATGGGTTACAATGCTATCATCAGCAAGTATTCCATCTATGCCGGAAGCGTACTGAACCTGAGTTACAGCACGACGCTCCTGATCGCCAATGTGGCCGCAGTGATCGCCTACATCCCTGTCGGCGCTATTGCATCCAAGATCGGAAGAAAGAAGACGATCTTGGCCGGTATCGTGATCCTTGCGGCCTCGTTCTTCACCGCATCGTTCCTGCGGGCCGGCAGCTCCGGCCTGCTGATGACCATTCTCTTTGCGCTGGCCGGCATCGGATGGGCGACGATCAATGTAAACTCCTTCCCTATGGTCGTAGAACTGAGCAAGAGCGGAGATGTCGGTAAGTACACCGGTTTCTATTACACCGCCAGTATGGCAGCCCAGACGATCACACCGATCTTCAGCGGATTCCTAATGGACAGAGCCGGCATGACGGTCCTCTTCCCGTATGGCACGGTTTTCGTCTGCATCGCCTTCTTTACGATGCTCTTTGTAAAGCATGGTGACAGCAAACCCATCAGCAAGTTGGAGCTTGAGGCGCTCGACACAGAAATGGACTAATCTCCGCTTCTGAATCCGATTCCATAATAAATGCGGCCGGCTCCTAAGTGATATGTACCCCCATTCTTGGACAAAACCAAGAATGGGGGTATTCGTATGAAATACAGCAATGAATTCAAACAACAGTGCATCGAGATGTACTATCAGGGAAAGTATCCTAAAACACCGGAAGGACATAGTGACGAAACGTTTCGTCACACAATAAGGAAGTGGGTTCGGAGAAGTGAAAAATGCGGAATTGAATCCATACAGCACAAAACACATGAAAGACAATATACACCGGAAGAAAAGCCTGAACTAATATCAAGAGTGAATTATGGGAAAACATGCTATGCCGTAGCAGAAGAATCAGGGGTATCGTCTGCTCGGTTGTACGTGTGGATGCGTCAATATAAAATGGAGGGGTACGAAGGACTGCTACCAAAGAAGAAAGGCAGACCGCCAAAGGAGCCTCTACTGATGCCAAAGAAAAAAGACGAACCCAAGGAACTGACAGAATCCGAAAGAGAAGAACTGATCCGGCTGCGAGCTGAGAACGAATATCTAAAAGCGGAGACTGCAGCAATAAAAAAATCAATGGCCTTGAGACGAGAAAAAGAAGCTGCGCGACTCAAGGCGAAAAAGCAGCAGCGATCCGGGAACTCAGAGAAAAAGGATACCGACTAGAAGATCTGCTGAAAGCGCTGGGACTGGCGAGATCCACATATTACTTTGAGCTAAAGCGGATTGCAGATCTCGAAAACAGGGATCTGGAGCTGAAAGAAAAGATACGGGAGACATTTACGAAGAACCGCGGAAGATACGGTGTCAGGCGCATAACTATGACATTGAGGAACGCCGGAACACTTGTGAACCACAAGAAGATCCAGCGTCTCATGCATGAAATGGGCTTGATGGGAAAACGTCCGAGAGAGAAATATCACTCATATAAAGGTGAAACAGGTAAAGTTGCTGATAACCTCATTGCACGTGACTTCCACGCAGACGAACCATTAAAGAAATGGTCTACCGATGTATCACAGTTCTCTTTTCCCTGGGGCAAATGCTATCTCTCACCTATATTGGATATGGCAACAAATGAGATCATTTCCTATGATCTGTCCAGAAACCCCGTGTTCCAGCAAGTCACAGATATGTTAGACAGAGCATTTGAAAAGTTTCCTGAAACAGACGGTTTGATCCTGCATTCTGATATGGGGTGGCAATACCAGCATATGTCTTATGTGCAAAAACTCAAGGAGCATGGAATCATCCAATCCATGTCCAGAAAAGGCAATTGTTACGACAACTGCATTATTGAGACTTTCTTTGGCAGAATGAAAACTGAAATGTTCTACGGACATGAAAAGGAGTATTCCTCCTTTGAAGTTTTTGAAAAAGCTGTCTGTGAATACATTGACTACTACAACAACGAACGAATCCAGAAGAAAACAAATTGGACACCTCCTGCTTTGTACAGAAAGGTGTCCATGGGAACCTAAAACATATTAATCCTTTGTCCAGGATTTTGGGTACATATTACGAGGACAGGCCTTTCACGGTTTAAATCATTTCGCTAGTTTGGTAAACAGGTCATAGAAGAGCGCGTCGCGGTTGATGCCGTAGACATAGCGCATCAGGTGCTGGTGCGGATCGTGTGCGTAAATATCATCATACTCCGGCACCGGTACCTTCTCAATGGAATCGTTCATAAAGGACTCGTCCACGAGCCAGGCAACAGCAGTGACGTCCCAGATCGCCCGGGTCCATGCCTGATTACCGCCTCTGAGGATCGCCTCTTCCGCAGTGATGTCGGCAAGGTAGTCACAGAGTTCGTTCTTGCCGCGGAGCCAGTACTCGAGTTCCGGGCCACTGGTCCGGAAAGAGGACACGACACCCATGCAGGGCAGCTGGACCATAGCCAGCGGTGTCTTAAAGACGACGCGGACTGCAGCGATATCCTGGAGCATATTGAACTCGTAAGTGTTATCCCAGAACATAGCATGGCCGCCGAGCCAGATCAGAACGATCCTGTCTGCGATTTCCGGTTTTACGAGAAGCGCGGAGGCGATGTTTGTGATGGCACCCAGCGCGATGATATAGAGCGGGTTCTCCTCGGTGTAGGTCATGGCTCTTTCAACAAGATCATTGACTGCGTCGGACATAACCGGAGTCACTTCGTTATCCATGAACGCCGGGGAACCCTTGAATGTATGCTCGAGGATGTCGGTCTGGCCGAGCTTCGTACAGATGTTGTGAATCTCCTTGAAGGACAGTTCCATACCTTCCTTTGCATCAGCGCATTTGTCGTTGTCAAAGGGAGCTGCATAAATCGCCTTAACTGTCATGCGGTCCTCAGACCTCAGTGCGTAAGCAATAGCATACTGATCGTCGATCTCATTATACGTGTCCGTATCGATGACCACGTCTACTTTGTGTTCTGGCCATTTCAGTTTCTTCAGGATCTTGACATTGGTATCGATGTCAGCCCGTGTCTTTGCATGTACATATCCCGAAACCTTATGCCTCTGATTGGCGCCCATAATAATCAACCTCCATAGCAGCGCTTCTGCGCATAATATTGTAGTTTTATTTTATCATAGCAGTCTGCTGTGGAAAAGAATTAGTGGCGGAGCGTCTCTCGAATTGTTGAAAACGCAGTAATCAATATTTCCTTTTTTATTTATTTTGTCTAAACGTTTCATCTCGTTAGGCCTTTTGCTATAGTTCCATCGTCCGCATACACTGTCTTTTTAGTGCAATACACGAAAAACTGCAGTCAGGGTTTGGCTTTATTGAAAAACAGTTTTTAG
>CAZTHD010000203.1:0-3676 GCA_964613315.1 uncultured Oscillospiraceae bacterium
TATATTTCAACTGAAAGAAGGGGTGGCGCGGTAGTTTCCTCAGGAGATAAAGACATCAAAGTTTCAGAGGATACCGTCAATCGTCTCAATTTATGCATATCTGAGCTTAGGATCTCAGGTATGGGAGAAGAACAGATAATAGATATGTGCAGAAGGTTATATAGAGAGGAAAGTAAAAAATGAAGATCTTTTTATGGGCCAGTATAATTTGGTTGCTTCCTTTTTTATTCTTCGTACAAAAAAATGAAGCAAAATTCAAAAAGAATATTGTAGTTGGAGTAACACTTCCTCAGGAAGCAAGGGATGATGCTGAAGTACAGGCTCTTTTAAAAAAATATGTAAAAGAGACCGGCATGATTTGCATCTTGCTTGGTTTAGCCGTAATACCATGTTGGCTTCCAAAACACTTCAATTGGTTGTTGTTCGCATGGATGCTTTGGCTCGATCTTTTAATTGTTCTTACTCAGCTTCCTTTTATCAAATGCAATAAAAAACTAAAAGACCTTAAAGCACAAAGAGGATGGAACAAGAAAATTTCAGGTCAGGATAATACAGATGAGACGATTACAATTAATATGTCTAATATCACGACCCCTAAATGGCTTTCTCCCTGGGTGTTCATAGGTGCCTTTATTTTAACTATGGTTCCGATATTTGTAGATCAGTCCCTCTGGCCTTTTGTTGTGATGTTCGGTGTGACTCAGATCATGTTTTATGTTATGTACAGATACGCTTTCAGAACAAAATCCGAGGCGATCGATAGCAATGTTGAACTCACACAAGCCCTCACCCAGGTAAGACGCAGTTATTGGGGAAGGATATGGGTCAACATAGCTTATTCCACTGCTATATATTCCTTATCTATCTTGTTGCTAAAAACTCACGGTAGTCTGTTCCTTTGGATCACCATCGCATATTCCATTTATACTATACTCATCGTAGCATCGCCTGAATTCAAGATCAGAAAAGTGCAGGAAACTTTGACTTCAGGAAGTGGAACCGGTGAGTATATCGACGATGATGATCATTGGGTCTGGGGTATGTTCTACTATAATCCTAAAGATTCTCACGCACTCGTAAACGGAAGAGTCGGTGTAGGATCTACGATCAACGTATCCAGGCCATTCGGTAAATTCATGTGTATATTCACCGTTGTCATCATGGTGCTTATGCCTGCATTTCCGTTCATGCTCGATATGGCTATTGATGAAAAAGTCGAATACGTTCGTGATGAGCGTTACGTGACAGTCAGCTGCGGTAGGAGCGATTACAAAGTAGAGCTTGAAAAAATAGAAGAAGTAAAGCTTCTCAACGATTATCCTGAAGGTCTGTCGAGGACATGGGGCACTGCTACTGATGAGATACTCAAAGGTAATTTCAGCGCTAATGATTATCCTCCCATGCAGGTGTGTCTCAATCCCGGAAAGACTCCCTATATATTAGTTTTGACAAATAACAGGAAAGCATATCTTTTCGGAACAGATGATCAGTCCAGGACGATGGAACTATATGAACTATTATCAGCTCCTGTTACAGGGCAATGAAGTCTTAGGCATTTTTAATTATGTTTGTTGAAAATTGTCTATGCTGCTACATCCTAAATGTTTTTAGAAATTGCATAAACGACAAAGAATACATTAAAGATATTTAACGGAAAATGTGATAGGAGATAAAATTATGATACCGCAGTCTTCATTCATCGGAATTTACGTTATGATCGCATTTGGCGTGATACTTCCATTAGGCGTTACTATTTGGTGGCTCCGAAAGAGTCATGATAAAATCAAGACCGTGCTTACAGGGGCAGCTACGTGGTTCATATTTGCTGTTATCCTGGAAGCTATACCGAAAATGTTTCTTTTGAACCCTGCAAAATCGATTGGCAGGACTATACTAGGTAATGCTGCACTTGCGACATTGGTTGCAGCACTAATAGCTGGCATTTTCGAGGAAACGGGAAGGCTGGTCGCTTTCAAGCTCGTTCTCAATAAAGAGAAAAATAAAGAAACTTCTGTTTCTCACGGGATAGGGCATGGAGGCTTTGAAGCTCTTTATCTTCTCGGTGTCAGCGGAGTACAGTATTTAAGTTACGCATCAATGATCAATGCAGGAAAGTTCCAGGAACTCATAGATGCTGCTGCAGCCCAGGGGGCTGATGTTTCGAGTCTTAAAGCTTTACCTCAAGCATTGCAGAGTATTAATGCTTTGACCTCTTGTTTTGCCGGAGTTGAAAGGATCTTTGCCATGCTGCTGCACGTGGGGCTCTCGATCCTGGTCTTTTATGCTGTAAAGAGGTCTAAGGGAAGCCTGTATTTTCTTGCAGTTTTGCTTCATGCTTTATTCGACGTACCTGCAGCCCTATATCAATTCGGTATTATAAAGAACGTATTCGTTGTTGAAGCCATGCTTGCTGTTTATGCGATAGGGTTCTTTATCGTGGTTTACAAGAAGTTGTATAGTAGAGACCTTAATCTTTGACGCGTTGATCTTTTATGCTTCCGTCGATACCGATAGTTACTACGTGCCAGGGAATGCATTTCCCGCTGTTTTTTAATGCCTGTATTGCAGCATACTCGATCCCGCCGCAGCAGGGAACTTCCATCCTGAGAATGGTAACTTCTTTTATATCGTTGTTTTTGATGATTTCAGACAATTTTTCACTGTAATCTATGCTGTCTAGTTTAGGACATCCTATGACAGTTACTTTGTTCTTCATGAAATCTTTATGGAAATCAGTATAAGCATATGCAGTACAGTCTGCAGCTATCAGGAGTTTTGCCCCATTGAATAAAGCTGCGCGTTCCGGGACTAATTTGATCTGACATGGCCATTGTTTGAGTTGAGATGGAGATCTCCTATCCATCGACTCGTTTGCTCTCTCTCCATTTTCATTACCCGAACCGGTTATATTTATTGTCATTGGGTTTTTCTCTGGACACATTGTTCCTTTGTTATTCTGTGATTTCATTTTATTTTCCAGCACAGCGTTTTCATCATATTCCTGCGCTTCTCTTTCTTCAAAACTGATTGCTCCTACAGGACAACTGGGAAGGCAATCTCCAAAACCGTCGCAGAAGTTTTCTTTTAAAAGTTTTGCTTTCCCGTCGATAATCTTGATTGCGCCTTCGTGACATGCATCTGCACAAAGGCCACATCCAATGCATTTATCTTCATCTATTCGTATTATTTTTCTGATCATGGTTTTATCTCCTTGTATTATTTCATAGCTATTTCTTACCTTTCTCAAAGGTGGAGTATGCTGTTTTAGATGCTGGAGACTGGTTTTATCCTCATAAAACATTTTGTTAAGATAATTTTTGATTAACTTCCTTCAACATTTTATTAAGATACTTTTTGATTTTTCTGCTGTACGGCTATCTTCATCATCTGCTCATACATTTTTTCACCAACGCATTCTTTTGCGTATTTGCACCATTGAACGCAGTTTAAAGTATCGTTGTAAATCGTGAATCCGCAGTTTGGGCAGCTCGCTTCAGTATCTATTGTCCATATTTCTATTTCTTCGCCGCAATTAGGACATTTTTTGATCATAGGTTTGGGTTCCGGTTTTCCCTGGCAACCGTTCATTATCGTACCGTTCATTTCTCTGTTCTCCTTTTGTCTAAAATATTCGGATTCTTTTTGCCTGTTCTTGACTTTTCGCTAATATTGTAAT
>CAZTHD010000204.1:0-3669 GCA_964613315.1 uncultured Oscillospiraceae bacterium
TCGTATACGACCATTCTGTCGGCTCCGTTGATGTTGAGCCACTGTTTCTTTAAACGATGTTCCAATTTATCCTCCTAAAATATAAATAAATAACCAGTCATATAATTATACAAATGTCTACGTTTTTTATCAATATTTATCTTTTTTAATAACGGAGTATTTATTAACTTTTACAGTCATATAAAAAGACGCATACCGCTTTGGTATGCGCCTTGATATTTTAATTATTCAGAATATCGTACTAGATGAGTCCTGAGCCGAACCATCCTGCAAATACCAGTGACACTACTGTCATAAGTTTGATAAGGATGTTGAGAGACGGACCGGATGTATCCTTGAACGGATCACCTACCGTATCTCCTACGACTGCTGCCTTGTGAGCTTCAGAACCCTTTCCGCCGAAGGCTCCGCCTTCGATGTACTTCTTGGCATTGTCCCATGCTCCGCCGGCGTTGGACATCATTATAGCGAGAAGAACGCCTGCTGCAAGAGCTCCTGCGATCATGCCGCCAAGAGCCATCTTTCCGAGGACGAATCCTACAAGGATAGGAGCTACTACTGCCATGACTGCGGGGACTACCATCTCCTTAAGAGATGCAGCTGTAGAGATATCTACGCAGCGTGCGTAATCCGGCTTGGAAGTACCCTGCATGATGCCGGGATCTTCTCTGAACTGGCGGCGTACCTCTTCGATCATGTGGTTGGCAGCCTTGGAAACAGAGTTCATGGTAAAGGCCGAGAACATGAAGGGGAGCATGGCTCCAAGGAAAAGTCCGACTATGACCTTCGGGTCGAGCAGGTTTACAGGCTCTGTGATCTTTGCTGCGTCTGCATAGGATGCAAAGAGAGCAAGCGCCGTGAGAGCTGCAGATCCGATGGCGAATCCCTTTCCTATAGCAGCTGTAGTATTTCCGACAGAGTCGAGCTTGTCTGTGATATCACGAACTTCTTCGGGAAGTCCTGACATCTCTGCGATACCGCCGGCATTGTCTGCAACGGGACCGTAAGCGTCGACTGCGATGGTCATACCTGCAGTGGAAAGCATTCCTACTGCGGAAAGAGCGATGCCGTAAAGGCCTGCGATAAGATAAGCGACCATGATGCCTACTCCAATGAGGAGTATGGGCCATACTGTTGAAAGCATTCCTACACCAAGACCGGAGATGATAGTGGTTCCGGCTCCTGTCTGGGAAGCTTCTGCTATATCCTTAACGCTCTTGTAATCTGCTGAAGTGTATATTTCTGTGAGCTTTCCTATCGCTGTACCGACCGCAAGGCCTGCGATGACTGCGATAGCGCATTTGAAGTCTCCGAAGAAGTTCTTTGAAAGAACTACGGAAACGATCGCAGCAACTGCTGCCGCAAGGTAAGTTCCGAGGTTCAGCGCTCTTGCGGGGTCTGAATTCTCGTCGCCCTTTACGGAAACGATACCGATGAGGGCTGCAAGTATACCTGCTGCAGATACGATGAGCGGGAATAAAACTCCACTCTCGTGTTCATATGCAAAGCCTGCTGCAAGGGCAAGAGTGATCGCGGAAATGATGGAACCGACATAGGATTCGAAAAGGTCAGAACCCATGCCTGCGATATCTCCAACGTTATCTCCTACGTTATCAGCGATAACTGCGGGGTTTCTGGGGTCATCTTCGGGGATGCCTGCTTCGACCTTACCTACGAGGTCTGCGCCGACGTCGGCAGCCTTCGTATAGATACCGCCTCCGACTCTTCCGAAGAGGGCCATGGAAGAAGCGCCGAGGGAGAATCCCATGAGGCACTGTCCTGCCACTTCGTTGGGGAGAACTGCTATAGTAAGACCTACACCTAAAAGTCCAAGACCTACTACGCAAAGTCCCATGACTGCGCCTGATCTGAATGCGACCTTGAGCGCTGCTTTCATTCCGCCTTCTCTGGCGGCGTTAGTCGTACGTACGTTTCCTCTCGTTGCTACCTGCATTCCGAAGAAACCTGCCAGTACGGAGAAGACGGCTCCGAATACGTACAGGCCAGCTGTTATCCAGCTGATCCCGAAACCAAGAACTACACTGAGAAGGATGACGACGATAGCCATCGTCTTGTACTCTCTTTTGAGGAATGCCATAGCGCCTTCATGGATGAAGCCTGCCAGCTCTGTCATTCTCTCATTTCCCGTGCTCTGTTTGCTGATCCAGCTTGCAAGAAATGCTGCAACAACAAGGGCTACGATGCCAATGGACGGGGCAACGTAATACCAAAACATTTATAAGTTCCTCCTTAAATTTTTACTTGATCGCTAAAAGAACGACCGTCAATATGACAAACACAATGCCAAGAACAATAGTGAGTTTGTTGAGCAATGCGTCATATCCTTTGCTTTTTTTCTTGTATGCGCTGGAAGCTCCTGCACCTGCAATGGTCGAAGAAAGTCCTTCGCCGTTGGATGACTGGAACATGACAGCAACAATGACAAGAAGGGAAACAACTCCCAGGATGATCATTAATACTGTTCTCATTTATATATTTCCTCCATGTGAGATAACGGACATTTTATCACAGCCAAATCTTTTGGGCAAGTGTAAATTAAAAATGTACTATTTCCAGGAAATCGGCAGGCTTTAAGCTTGCTCCTCCTACCAATGCTCCGTCTATATCCTGCATGTTCATGAGTTCTGAAGCATTGGCCGGCTTTACGGATCCGCCGTACTGGATAGTCACTTCTTCTGATACTTCGCTTCCGTAAAGGCCCTTTACGACCTTTCTTACGTATGCGCACATATCCTGAGCCTGCTTTGGAGTCGCAGTCTTGCCCGTGCCTATGGCCCAGATGGGTTCATAAGCAATGGTGATCTTCTTTGTGTCTTCTGCTGATATTCCCTTGAAGTCTGCAACGACCTGCTTTTCAACGAAAGCCTTCTCTTCGCCCGCTTCTCTTGTCTTGAGGTTCTCGCCTACGCAAAGGATGGGGAGTATGCCGACCTCAAGTGCTTTCTTGAGCTTTTTGTTTACTGTCGTATCTGTTTCCTTGAAATACTGACGCCTTTCGGAATGACCGATGATGCAGTATTTTACGCCTATGCTCTTCAGCATCTCTGCGGAAACTTCGCCTGTATATGCGCCTTCTGTCTCCCAATGCATATTCTGAGCTGCAACGCCGATATTCGTTCCTTTGAATGCCTTAACAAGGGTCTCAAGATCGATGAAGGGAGCCGCAATGGCCACTCTTACGCTGCTTTCTTCATAATTTTCAGTGAACTCCTTTGCGAAAGCCTTTGCTTCCTTTGGAGTTTTGAACATTTTCCAGTTTCCGGCTATAAATGGTGTTCTCATTTTAAAGACCTCCGCTTACTTATCTTCAAGAGCTGCTACGCCGGGGAGTTCTTTTCCTTCGAGGAACTCAAGGGATGCTCCGCCGCCTGTTGAGATATGTGTCATCTTGTCGTCGTAGCCGAACTGCTTTACAGCTGCAGCGCTGTCGCCGCCGCCTATGACAGTGATGGCATCGCTTTCAGCCATGGCCTTTGCAACTGCCTTGGTGCCTTCCTGGAAATCCTTGAACTCAAATACGCCCATGGGTCCGTTCCAGACTACTGTTCCGGCATTCTTGATAGCCTCTGTATAAAGCTCGACCAGAAGTTCGAGGCGCCGGTGAGGCGGAATTTCCCGCCGGATTCCTCGCTCCAGTCCTTCGGCATG
>CAZTHD010000205.1:0-3184 GCA_964613315.1 uncultured Oscillospiraceae bacterium
CTATGATTTCATTTCCTGTTTTAAAGAAATGCTGCGGGTATTTGAAGAGCTCCATGTGCTGCCTCGATATAGCATAAGATACTCTCTATCAAGATCGCGTCCACCAGGCTCTTCGCAGCCTTTCTGCATTTCCCAGACGTTCATTTGAATTCCTCCTAATCATCTGTCTCAAATTTGTGTATAGATAACCAGTCTGATCCTTCTTCTGTAGAACAGAAATTATACACTTCTTTTATAGATTCAAAAGTTCTGCCGACGTGTTTATTGATATCTTCAAGCATGTCTTTTTCTTCACCTGATTCATAGTATTCAGTGTCGATACATTCGCCTTTTTTGCGAAATTCAACATACCAATGATCGGTAAAGATAAGGCCTTCTGTGTCCGTGTTTATATACACCTCACAGCCAGGCTCTTCTGCTATATAGAAGTATCCAAGATCAGGATAATTATTGAAGTGCTCGGAAAGCAAAAGATCATATACATCAGGAACAGGTCCCCATGCATCTTCTTGCTCAATTTTTACATAATAAAGATCCGAGCAGCCTTCTTCGATATCGTCTACATATTGAATGAATCCCCTGCAGGATATGTTGTCCGGGTCGATACCGGCAGAAAGCAGCAGCCTGCCCGCCCAGTTTTTTGAGGCATCTCCATACCCCATAAAACATTCGAGCGGAGTCTGCAAAACGTTATCAAAGAAGTCTTTGATTTCCTGTATTTCGCTCTCGCTGTTGCCGTATATCGCATAAGTTGTATTGCACCAATTTGGCATCTTATTTCCTTCCTATATTCAGTTCTAATAAATCCTTTTACAAATCATACTTCAGGCAATAAAAAAGGACTAAAGAATTGCTCTTTAGTCCCTTCAAATAGCCTATACGAATAGTTAGAACGGAATGTCATCATCCGAAAGCTGGGTGAAACCTTCGGGTATTCCGTCGTCTTTGGGTGCAGCATTTGCCTTAGCGTCACCGGATGCTTTGTCTAAGAATTCAACTCTGTCAACGATGACGTCCTGAGTAAATACCTTCTGACCGTCCTTTTCATAGGAGCCGGTCTGGATACGGCCTGTAACACCGACAAGTCTGCCCTTTGATACATACTTTTCGATCAGTTCAGCGCTCTTGCCAAAGCACGTGACTCTGATAAAGTCTGCATCCTGTTCACCCTCCTTGGCAAAGGGTCTGTTTACAGCCAGTGTGAACTTTGCAACGGTTGTCTGAGATCCCGAACTGTAACGGACTTCCGGATCTTTTGTGAGTCTTCCAATCAATGATACGCTATTCATATTTTTCCTCCTTAAAAATCACATATCCTATAACTCTTCATTGAGGCCGTATACGGTGTATATCCCGCAGCCTTCGTTTGTGTAGGTATAAAAGTTTGCTTCAAGCACTTCATATACCTTTTCGTAATCCTTGAGGCTTACTTCTTCCGTGAGACTTTCGAAGTCTTCAAGGCAGAGAAGTCTGCTAACATCAAGGTGCGCTTCGCCGTTTTTAAGCACTTCCTCTTTTACTTTCTGAAGATACTTAAAACTCTCGTCTGTTGCGAGTGTTCCGGTAACGTCGAATCCCGGTCTTTGAAGCTTTGCTCCTTCGATCTGGATCACTTCCTTCTCACTCGCTGCAGTACAGCCTTTTACGGTCCTTGTCCCGTCGAGATGATCTTCAAAGAAGATCTCCGCCGTATACCTGCTGCCGTTGTAGTCGATCTCGATCCTATCGATGAATACGTCTACAAAATGCCAGGCTACTTCGTAACCTCTTCTTCTGAGTCCATCCACCCACATTCGAATAGATTCACGGTTTTTGCTGCGCTCCTTTCTGTATTCAGCTTCAGATTCTAAGCCGTAATACTTAAGAGCGTACTCCGTGGTTCCTTCCTGCGGCTCTCCGGTAAAGCCTTTAAGGGCCCTTTTTGCTCTCGGACCCAGCTGGCTTCCCCATTTCCAGAACTTCTGGAATCCATCAGACAGGATCAGCTTGAACCCCGAGAGAACGAGAAGCACATAGATTGCCGGCACTGCCAGCAAAAACAGAATGAAATTTGCCATAGTTTTTTCCTCCTTGCAAATTGCACAAAAAAATACACGGCCAAGAAACCAAAACGGTTTCTCGCGTGTACAACTAAAACTTTATAATTAACGATTACTCCTACTCATAAAAGAGCAGGCAAATAAAATTTAAACTATATGTATTGTAGCCGATTTTTATCTTGTCTGCAAGCACTATTTCCTTTTTAGATACCCTTCACTATCAGTTAGAGGTCCCAATTCTCTTTTTCGTCTTAAATTATTCATCGGGTCAAATTCATAATCATGACGGTGCTCAGGATGCTTTGACCAGTCTTCAAGTTCTGCCGCCCTTTCGCATTCCTCTAAAAATTCTTTGCTACCTATATTATATATCTTGTCAATATCTTCAACGCTCTTTACTATCGGGGTGAATAAACCATACACGTTATTACGGTGCCCAGTTCTTCTTGCTATTTCGTCATAATATTTCTTTTCTTTTTCACTTACATGGACATAAAGAAATGCTTCATATTCTTCGCTTGTCATGAATTCTCCGCCTTCCTGCTTCATAAGGACCTCACACAGCCTTACTGCATTATCTAATGAAGGTTTAGTTTCTCCTCTTTCCCAGCTGCTGACGGACTGGTGTGTGACATAAAGAATAGAAGCTAACTGTTTTTGGGTCAGTCCGTGTTCTTTACGTAGCTTTCTGATCATAGGACCTTCAAGCGTTCTAAAATGTTTCTCACTGCTGTTAAAAGTATTAGCATCCATCGTTCTTTGCTCCTATGACATAAGAATAAGATGCTCTAGATAAAAAAGCAATCAGTCTGTGCTTGAATTCTGACTTGTCGGAAGAAAACCAGGAAAGATGCTATAACTCCTTCTTTATGATCTTGAAAAGCGCATTCTTGAATTTTTTAGATTCAGCAGCCAAGGGTTTTCTTGAGTACTCACACTTCATACCGTTTGGAATATACGGTAGCGTATACATGTTTGTAATAAGCATAGATTCAAGCTGCGATTTTGTATAAAGAAGTCCAGAATTCCTCTCGGAATTAAGAATTACAAAATCGTTCCCTGTATATAGAGAATCTGAATTCCTTAATATATTTTTGTCGGTAAAGATATACTCGACCATCGTCTTGAATTTATCGACGCATTTG
>CAZTHD010000205.1:3194-3639 GCA_964613315.1 uncultured Oscillospiraceae bacterium
ATTTCATTCGGAAGAGTTCACTTTTATGCTGATGGAAGAAAATGAGGCGCTTCGGGATGAGATCAACAGAGCGCTTGGCGCTATTGAAAGCGAGGGCGTGCTGTCAGCGCTTGAATCAAGGCATTTATACACAGACTGCTTCTTGGATTCGATCCTGCATCGATTATAATGCGGTCGAACTGATACTTCTGGTCAAGGACATCTTCTATTTCCGTTTTGAAGAAGTCATCTGAGAATTTCATCTGTTCCCCTGCCCTTACTCCTAAAATGGCTTTGTATCCGTCTACGTCATATACAGCCTGTTGCGCCGTGTCTCTAACGCCTATCATGTCAATGCCAACTGAAGAATATGTATACCCGGTGTAACCGTCATAAAGATTGTCAGATGCATCGACAAACAATATCTGCTGCTCACATTCCTTTGACAGGATCTCCGAAATTCCCT
>CAZTHD010000206.1:0-3628 GCA_964613315.1 uncultured Oscillospiraceae bacterium
GTCCATCGCCCGCGCGCTGGCCATGCGTCCGAAGATACTCTTCTTCGACGAGCCTACCTCGGCTCTTGACCCTGAGCTCACGGGAGAAGTCCTCGACGTAATGAGGAAACTCGCAGAGGATGGAACGACCATGGTCGTCGTCACACACGAGATGGAGTTTGCAAGAAGAGGCGCCGACAGAGTCATACTCATGGAAGGCGGAGTCATAGTGGAGGAAGACAGCTCAGAGGCCTTCTTTACGGCTCCAAAGACAGAGAGGGCAAAAGCCTTTCTCGAAGGTATACGCGGAGGAAAAGCATGAGCCGGTATAAATATGATTTTGAAACTGTGACCGACAGAAGGTCCACCTTCGCATCGAAGTGGGACGTAGCAGAAGGAGAGCTTCCTCTTTCCATGGCCGACATGGAATTCCAGGCGGCTCCGGAGATAAAAAAAGCTCTAAAAGAGAGACTCGATAACGGGATCTTCGGATATACTGACGTGCCGGATCAGTGGTACGAGGCTTATGTAAACTGGTGGAAAGACCGCCACGGTTTCGAATTCGAAAAAGAAGATCTCATTTTCTGCACGGGAGTCATACCCGCCATTTCAGCAGCAGTCAGAAAGCTGACGACTCCTGCCGAGAAGGTGCTGATACAGACGCCCGTATACAATATCTTTTACAACAGCGTCTTAAACAGCGGACGGGTGCTTCTTGAAAACAGGCTCATATATGAGGACGGTGTTTACAGGATAGATTGGGAAGAATTTGAAGAAAAGCTTTCAGATCCCCAGACGTCTTTGATGATACTCTGTAACCCGCATAATCCCATAGGCAAGATATGGGACAAAGAGACCCTTGCAAGGATAGGAGAGCTCACTTTCAAACACCACGTCACTGTGATCTCCGATGAGATACACTGCGATATCACAGACCCGGGGAAGGAATACGTGCCCTTTGCATCAGCTTCGGAACTTTGCAGAAATATAAGCGTCACCTGCATAGCGCCTACCAAATGCTTTAACCTTGCAGGGCTTCAGACTGCAGCCGTGATGGCGAGAGATCCTGTCCTTCATCACAAGATGTGGAGAGAGCTGAACACAGGCGAGGTCGCTGAACCATCCGCCTTTGCCGTAAACGCTGCCGTGGCAGCCTTTGGCGAAGGAGCTCCATGGCTCGACGAGATGCGCTCATACGTATTTGAAAACAAAAAGCTCTTAAGAGAGGCTGCAAAGGATATACCGGGACTCAAAGTCGTGGATTCGGAAGCCACTTATCTTCTGTGGCTTGACGTCAGCGCCATAGACAGGGACGCAGACAGGATCTGTGACCATATAAGGAAGAGCACCGGCCTCGTTCTTTCAAAGGGCTCCGTTTACGGACCTGGCGGCGAGAGTTTCCTTCGCTTCAATACAGCCTGCCCGCGCTCCATGATGGAGGACGGTATAAAAAGGCTGAAAGAAGGCCTTAGCAACTATCAATAAGCTCTAAATCTTTATCCCCGGAGATGCGGATCCTGGGATTTAGGCGTATAATATCATCGGAAGCGGGGATCACATCTATTCGTTCCCTGATCTGCTATGGCAAGGTGATGAAATATGAACAGGATACTTCTCGTAGAAGACGACAGCGCT
This sequence comes from uncultured Oscillospiraceae bacterium, assembly GCA_964613315.1. Taxonomy (GTDB): domain Bacteria; phylum Bacillota; class Clostridia; order Peptostreptococcales; family Anaerovoracaceae; genus RUG13409. Next base: position 1,615 of record CAZTHD010000206.1, read on the forward strand.
ATTATAAAATCTCTAAAGGCTTTTCTTTCTGAAGAAGGTTTTGACGTGGATTCCGTATCTACTCAGTTCGAAGCGGAAAACCGCATAGACGAGGGATACGATCTTTTTCTTCTCGATATTTCTCTGGCGCAGGGGAGCGGATTGAATGTCTGTAAAAAGGCAAAAGAGAAGGGTCATCCCGTAGTATTCCTCACGGCTTCCGGTGATGAGAACAGCGTGGTGACCGGTCTTGATATGGGAGCTGACGACTATATAGCAAAACCCTTCAGACCCAGAGAACTGGTTTCAAGGATCAGGAGCGTTCTCAGAAGATATCAGCCTGCATCCCTTGTCTCCGCAGGCAACGTGACCGTGGATATGGATAAGGCGTCGGTAAAAAAGAACGGGGAAGAGATCAATCTTTCCGCTCTTGAGTACAGGCTGCTTACGGTATTCATAAACAACAGAGGGATACTTCTTTCGAGAAACAAGCTGCTCGAGGATATATGGGATATAGGTGGAGATTTCGTAAACGACAATACCCTTACAGTATATATAAAGAGGCTGAGGGAGAAGATCGAAGACGATCCGCAGGATCCTCAGATAATCAAGACCGTAAGAGGTCTTGGATACAGGATGGATTGACATGTTCAAAACTCTCAATAACCCGGAAGTAAAAAGAGAATTCGTCATATATATAGTCTTCAGCTTCATGGCAGGCCTGGGCGGTTTTGTCCTGCGCGCCGTATATGCCTTGTCTAACGGTCTTTCGGGCCGTATGTTAAGGGAGATAAGCGGCATGACAGGCCTTGCTGTTTTCCTTACGGGCATTTTCTTTTCTTTCATACATTTATGGTTCGCTTCGAAAAGATACTCCAGGATATCAGGTTTAAGCGAAAGCATAGACAGGATACTTCACGGAAATGAGTCCATACTCTTTACGGGGAGCGGAGAAGGAGAGCTTGCCGTTCTTACCAGTGAAGTACAGAAGATGACCGTCACCCTCAGAGAGCAGACTGAGCTTCTTAAAGCCGATAAGATAAGGCTCACCGATGCCATAGCTGACATCTTCCATCAAATAAGGACTCCTCTTACTTCGATGAATCTTGTAGTTACTCTTCTCTCAGACGAAAATCTTGAATACGGAAGAAGAGTGCAGCTAACAAGGGAGCTTAAAAAACAATTAGAACGCATACAGTGGCTCATAGAGTCCCTTCTTAAGATATCGAAGATAGATGCGGGAACTGCGGTTTTCGAGTCGAAAGACGTATCCGTAAAGAAGCTCATCGAAAAGGCTTCGGAACCTTTCCTCATCCCCATGGAGCTGAGAGCTCAGGAGCTTAAGATATATACGGGAGATGAATCCTTCAAAGGCGATCTCCAATGGAGCGTAGAAGCCCTGGGCAATATACTTAAAAATGCCATGGAACACACCCCCGAAGGCGGCTGGATATCTGTAAAAGCAACAGAAACAGCTATCTATACTGAGATAGCGGTAGAGGACAGCGGAGAAGGCTTTGCGCCTGATGATATACCGCATCTTTTCGAAAGGTTTTACAGAGGAAAGAACGCCGGGGAAAGCAGCATAGGCATAGGCCTTGCTCTTTCAAGAGCGATCATCACTTCGCAAAACGGAACTATCAAAGCTGAGAACTCCCAGGATGGAGGAGCCAGATTCGTCATAAGATTTTACAAGAACATAGTTTGATAAAAAGAAAAGAATATAGGACAGTGAAAAAATGAGCCGCAGGGCTCATTTTTGATATACGTTTTTAGCGTGGTCGAAATAGGAGAGGGTGTGCATGCTTTCTTCTCCTCTTTCATAAACTTCCCTTGGAAGTTCACCGCTTAGATCCCATAGTATCATTTCTTCATCAAAGCCCTTATATTCGGCTATGAGCTTTCCTTTAGGATCCCATATGGCAAGTCCGCCGCCCTTTCCCTTTGAAAGCATATTGCATGAAGCTGCGTAGCACCCGTTGTCAGAGGCTCTCGCTTACACGAAGGTTTAAGAAAACGAATATGTCTATGCTTT
>CAZTHD010000207.1:0-3597 GCA_964613315.1 uncultured Oscillospiraceae bacterium
GACATTCCTTGCCAATCAAATAGTACACCAATCTTCACAACATTTGCTCCGCTTTCGCTTCGCAAACGTAGCCGTGTCGTCAGATGACATGAGGTGTCTGCTGAATGAGGTCATGGAGATATCCGATGTGGTCGCGGTCCTTAGAAAAGGCAAACACATCAAAACAGTAAAGACGAAGGAAACGACCCCCTCAGAGCTCACCGAAATGATGGTGGGCAGGAAGGTCGATCTCAATATAACCAGGCTGGAACCTGACAACCCCCAGGTACGCCTTAGCATCGCAGGCCTTACGGTCAGAGATTCTGAAGGCGTCAAAAAGCTCGATGACGTGGGCTTTGTTGCCTACGGAGGAGAGATACTCGGTATCGCCGGCATAGCAGGTTCGGGCCAAAAGGAGCTCCTTGAAGCCATAGCAGGTCTTCGCCATATATCGGAGGGTACCATAGTGTACAGCCCCGAAGGCACCCAGCCCATGAACCTTGTGGGCAAAAGCCCCATGGAGATAAGGGACGCCGGCGTAGCCATGGCCTTCGTCCCCGAGGACAGACTCGGAATGGGCCTTGTCGGAGGCATGGGCATGACCGACAACATGATGCTCAGGACCTGGAACAGGAGCAAAGGCATCTTCGTCGACAGAAAAGAACCGGAAAGGATAGCAAAGGACGTCTTCGATTTCCTTGAAGTATCCACTCCCGGCATAGAATATCCCGTAAGGAAGCTTTCGGGAGGAAACGTCCAGAAGGTGCTCGTGGGAAGGGAAATAGCGACTTCTCCCTCGGTGCTCATGACGGCCTACGCCGTAAGAGGTCTGGACATCAATACCTCGTATATCATTTACGATCTCATGTGCGCCCAGAAGGCAAAGGGCGTAGCGGTCATATATGTAGGAGAAGACCTTGACGTCCTCCTGGCCCTTTGCGACAAGATACTGGTGCTCTGCGGAGGCAGGGTCTCAGGCCTTGTCGATGCCAGAAAGGTCACGAAGGAAGATATAGGACTTTTGATGACCTCAGTAGGCGGAAAGGAGGAAACAAAAGATGAACAGTAAGACTCCTTTCATAAGGCTTGCAAAAAGAGAGAACATAGCTCCTGCAAAGGTGTGGCTCATACGCCTTGCGGCTTTCGTTTTGGCGCTTCTTATCGGAATGATAATATATGCCTCCGTGGGAGCCGATCCTGCCAAGGCCTTTTCTCTCATATTTTTCTCGCCCTTCAAAAGCAAGATAGGAAGAAGGCAGATCTTAAGGAATATCACGACTCTTCTTGGTACTTCCCTTGCCCTTGCTCCCTGCTTTAAGATGAGATACTGGAACATAGGCGCAGAGGGCCAGATAACCATGGGCGCGATGGCGGCAAGTTTCTTTGCTCTCAGGTTTGCAAACAAGATGGCATCTCCCATTCTCCTTATAGTCATGGCCATAGCCGCTATGGCCTTCGGAGCCCTGTGGGCAGGGATCCCGGCTTTTTTCAAAGCACACTGGAACACCAACGAGACACTCTTTACCCTCATGCTCAACTACATAGCCATAGGCATAGTGGCCTGGCTCCAGGGCGGTCCCTGGGAGGGTGTGCCCGGTTCTCAGATCATACCAATGTTCTCAGAAAAAGCGGTGCTTCCAAAGCTTCTCGGAGTACATATAGGGTGGGTCATAGTGCTCATCCTCGTGTTCGTGATGTTCGTATATCTTAAATTCACGAAGCACGGCTACGAGATAGCTGTCCTCGGAGAATCCGAAAATACTGCAAGATACGCAGGCATGAACGTAAGGAAGATAACTGTCAGGACCGTGATGCTATCAGGAGCCATTTGCGGCCTCGTGGGATATTTCCTCGCTTCCGGAGCTAACGGGACTTTGAATTCCGCCATAGCCGGAGGAGTGGGATTTACGGCCATCACCGTAGCGTGGCTTTCCCAGCTGAATCCCTTCGCCATGGTAGCGGTATCGCTCCTCATAGTAGTTCTTGAAAAAGGAGCCGGAAGCGTATACACGAGTCTTGGCGTTCCGTCCACCGCATCTTCGGTCATCACGGGCATAATACTCCTGTGCATGCTTGGCTGCGAGTTCTTCATAAACTACAGGCTTATCTTCAGAAACAGGAAGGAGGAAAAGGCAAATGAACTTTAATCTTTTAGGATTCATAAGCGCTGCGGTCACCGCAGGCATTCCCATCCTTTTCGGTACTTCCGGCGAGATACTCACGGAAAAATCAGGACACCTGAATCTGGGTGTCGAAGGTCTCATGTACATGGGAGGCGCCTTCGGTCTTATCGGCACCTATATGTACCAGCAGACGGCAGGAGAGGCAGCCATGCCCTGGCTTGCCGTAGTCATAGCCCTGCTGACGGCCTTTATTTTCGGAATGCTCGGCTCTCTCATCTATTCCTTCCTTACGGTATCTTTGAGGGTCAACCAGAACGTTACAGGACTTGCTCTTACCATTTTCGGCACTGGCCTTGGCAAATTCGCATGCGAGCTCATGAGAGTCAAGGAAGGCGGCCAGATCTTCATCCAGAACTATCTGCGCACGGCCTTTTCCGGTCCCATATTCCCTGCCGCGATGCAGAACATACCGGTCATAGGGAAGCTGCTTTTCAGCTACAACATCTTCGTTTATCTTGGGCTCATCATGGCCATCGCCATGCATCTCTTCATCACGAAGACCAGAAAGGGTCTGTACCTGCAGGCGGTAGGTGAAAATCCCGCTACTGCGGATGCTGCCGGTATCAACGTAGTCAAATACAAATACCTTGCTACCGTCATAGGCGGAGGCATATCAGCCATGGGCGGCATAGTGTACGTCATGACTACCGCCGGCACCGTATGGAGCCCCCATACTCTCGACGGCAAAGGCTGGATATCTGTAGCCCTCGTTATATTCTGTCTCTGGAGCCCTGCAAAGGCCATCTGGGGATCGCTCCTCTTCGGAGCTTTGAATCTCCTTTATCTGTGGCTCCCGACAAAGTATATACCGACGCAGATCTATCAGATCGTCCCGTATATATTTACGGTCCTCGTCCTCATACTTGTATCCATAAGGCAAAGGAGAGAGGATCAGCCCCCTGCGGCGCTGGGCCTTGCATATTTCAGAGAAGAAAGATAAATATATTATATCCGGAAAGTACACCAATAGTAGATCAATTGGTGTGCTTTTTATATTACGTGGTTGTTTACGAAATTGTTGTTCAAAAAGGTTGAAAACGCTTGTAAGATTATAAAATATATTGCGTCATATACATGAAAAGAGGTAACAAGCTTGACCTATTTCGAAGAGATATATCGTAAATATTTTAGTGACGTATACGCTTTCATACTTCGTCTTTCCGGTGATGTGCACGTAGCGGAAGATATTACCAGCGATACTTTCATAAAAGCAATGAAGGCTTTGGACAAGTTTCGCGGGGATTGCGATATCCGGGTATGGCTGTGTCAGATTGCAAAAAATTGTTATTACAGTCACCTTCGAAAAACAAACAAAGAAGAGTATACAGATGAAGCTGAACTGATCGATACCACTGATGTAGGCAATAACGTGTAAGATCAGTTGATAAAAAAAGAACGACTTGCGGAAATAAGGAAAGCACTTCATGAGATACCG
>CAZTHD010000208.1:0-3590 GCA_964613315.1 uncultured Oscillospiraceae bacterium
CTTGTATACGACCTTGCCCTCTTCTATGGATACTTCCATACCGAGCCTGTCGGATATGAGCTGCTTAAGGACCTCGGTCTGTACGCTGCCCATGAGCATGGCTTGGATCTCTTTTAAGCCCGGATTCCATTCTATCCGAAGAAGAGGATCCTCCTCCGCGAGGACTGAGAGTTTTTTAAGGGCAAGTATGTCGTCTGTACCGTCGAGGACCTTTATCCTGTAGGTAAGCACAGGTTCCAGGCTCGTTTCCGTATTGTCCTCTTCAAAGCCAAGGCCCTGACCGGCGAAGGTCTTTTCAAGGCCAAGTACCGCGCAGACCATCCCCGGGAAGACCCGGTCTACGGTATCGAAGCGCCCTCCCGAATATACCCTTATATAGCTTATCTTTTCACCATTCAGGATCTCTTTTACTCCCAGGGATCCCCCCGTTATCTTGAGCCAGGAGAGCCTGTTTTCTTTGTCGTCTCTTGTTATCTTGAAGCAGCGCGCACCGAAATCAGACGGATATTCAGGTGCTGAGGTGAAGCGTTCAAGGCCTGAAAGGAACTCGTCAATACCCGTCAGTTTAAGCGCCGAGCCTCTGTATACGGGTATGAGCTTTCTTTCATTTATGAGCTTCCTTATATGCTCATCGGAAACGCTGCCAGTCTTTTCATACTCCTCTAAAGCCTCCTCGCTGCAAAGAGCGATATCTTCATATGAGAATTCTGTAAGATCTACCCATCCTTCCGGCATGGCAAAAGATCCGTGTTCAAGATCCGTCTTGTTTATGAACACGAAAGTCGGAATGCGGTGCTTTGAAAGTAGTTCGATGAGCAGTTCCGTGTGGGACTGTATCCCGTCGGGAGCGGAGATGACGAGGATGGCATAATCAAGAACGCTGAGAGTCCTTTCCATCTCGGCTGAAAAATCCACGTGGCCGGGAGTATCCTGAAGAAAGAAGGTCTTGTCTCCCAAAGGAAAGACAGCCTGTTTTGAAAAGATCGTTATGCCTCTCTTCTTTTCTATTTTGTCCGTATCAAGAAAAGCGTCCCCGTTATCGACACGGCCTACAGCCTTAAGGCAGCCTGTCTTGTAAAGGATCGCTTCACTCAAAGTAGTCTTGCCCGCGTCTACGTGGGCAAGTACTCCTATGCATATATTCTTTTTTTGTTTATCCTCCGGGCCCATCCGGATATTCAGCCTTCCGTTCCCAGGAGCTGGAGCTCTTCTGCGTGTTTCTTCATGCCGTCTATTGCGATCTGAGCGACGTCTCTTACCTCCATACCGAGCATGGCGCAGGCTTTGTCTATGAGCTCTCTGTCGCATTTCGCGGCGAACTTCTTATCTTTATACTTCTTCATGAAGCTTTTTATCTCAAGGTCTGTTATCCCTTTTGGTCTCATCCTGGCGCAGGCCTGAATGATACCGGTGAGCTCATCCACTGCAAAAAGGCTCTTTTCCATATTCGTTACAGGTTCTACGTCCGTACATATGCCGTAACCGTGGCTGAGGATAGCTCTTACGTCTTCCTCGGGGACCCCCGCCTCAAGCAAAGGCTCCTTCGTGTGCTTTAGATGCTCATCGGGATACTTTTCGTAATCGTAGTCGTGAAGTATGCCTACTGCCATCCAGTGCTCCGGATCCTCTCCGAAATGCTCAGCCATGGCACCCATGGCATAACAAACGTTGAGGGCATGGAGCAGAAGGTGATCTTCGCTCACCATGGTCTCATTGAGCTTTCTTGCTTCTTCAAAAGTCATAGCTTGTCTCCTTTCCTTAAGCTTCTCCCATTTCTCCCCTAAGCGAAGTTTCCATGAGCCTTTTTATAGTGTCTTTGTCGTATCCTTTGGAGAATAGATAGTAAAGCTTGGCAACTGCCGCTTCCGTCGTTATATCGTTCCCGCTGACGGCGCCTGCCTCGCGGAGAGCGTGGCTGGTCTCATAGGTGCCGAGGGACACCGTGCCCTGAGGACACTGGGTGCACACGGTGACTATGGTGCCGTTTGCAAAAGCTTTTTCGATGATGGGCAGCAGCGCTTCACCGCTATTTGGTATGTTTCCGCTGCCGAAGGTCTCTATCACTATGCCTTTGAGGCTTTCGGTCATTATGGATTCGAAAAGCGAGAACTGTATGCCCGGGAATACCTTTATGACTCCTATGGGCACCTTCTCGAAGGGCACGAAATGAAAACTGCCCTCAGAAGGCTTTTTCATCAAATATGCTTCATTGAATTTTATGGAGATGCCCGCTTCTGCAAGGAGCGGATATCCGGGAGAAACGAAGGCCGTAAGGCCGTCCGCAGAATATTTCATGCTGCGATTCCCCCGAAGAAGGCTACCTCCGAAATATACTGCAACTTCCTTAAGTTTTCCCGAAGCTGCGATGAGCAGCGAGCTTATTATATTGTCCCTTCCATCGCTCCTGACTTCGCAAAGAGGTATCTGGGATCCTGTGAGTATCACAGGCTTTGACAGGTTTTCGAACATGAAAGAAAGCGCCGAAGCCGTATATGACATGGTATCGGTGCCGTGGAGTATGACGAAGCCGTCGTAGCCATCGTAATTAGCAGCTACGAGCTTTCCTATCTCGTTCCAGTCGTCTACTGTCATATTGGAAGAATCAAGGAGTTTTTTTGTTTCTATCATCTCCCAGGAAGGCATGATATCGGCTTTGAGCGCTCCCATATCTTCAAGGGCTTTTCTAAAGTACTCTCCGTTGGGAGCGTAGCCTTTTTCGGTCCTGACCATACCTATGGTACCGCCGGTATTGATTATGAGTATGTTACTTTTCATTTTTTCACACGTCCGTCTGCATATATACCCTTCCGTCTGAAAGAGATCTCCATTCGAGATGATTTCCCTCCAGTATCATAAAGCTCTTCTTGGACATACCTCTTGGAAGAGCCAAAGATCCCGGGTTGCAGTAGATATAGTCGATGTGGTTCTCGCAGGCCGCCACGTGAGTGTGACCCGTAAGTAGAACGTCTATGCCCATGATTGGAGGAAGGTGCCCGCAGTTATAGTAATGACCGTGGGTGCAGAAGTAGGCTTTGCCTCCTTCCGTTATCATGGCGTACTCAGCCTGTATGGAGAATTCCAAAAGAGCCTGGTCGCCGTCGTTGTCGCAGTTGCCGCAGACTGCATATATATCCTTTGCATATCTGTTGAGCATCTCTGCCACCTTATCGGAATCAAAACTCCCGGTAGGATCCTTGCGAAAGCCGTGATAAAGAAGGTCTCCGAGAAGTATCATCCTCTCGCATCCGAGATCTTCATACCACTTTATCATCTTCTCGCAGCACTCAGCCGAGCCGTGTATATCTGAAGCTATGAGATATTTCATCAGATCGCGTCCTCTTTCATCTCTCCGCGTTCTTTGAGATCTTTGAGTATCTGTGCATAGAATTCTTCGGAGATCTTGTATTTTTTAAGATAGATGATGTATCCGGCCACTATGAAAATGAGAGGCAGGACTAACATTGCTATCTTTATGACCAGCTGTCCGTGGGCGTCGATGCTGGTCGCAGCTACGTCAGAATCGGCAGTCTTGATACCTGCAAGTATTATGGATCCTGAGATGAACGCAGTGGAAAGTGCTCCTCCTATCT
>CAZTHD010000209.1:0-3583 GCA_964613315.1 uncultured Oscillospiraceae bacterium
TGTTGGTAAATATTCAAAGTTAAAAAAGTTAATTCTTGTGAACCCTTTTTTCTTTATTTAGTTATTAACCATATTTAAACAAAACCAAGAAAAAGCCCCTGTCTATTTCTCTACTCAAGGAACAAACAGGGGCAAATAAGCACATTATCTCATTCTTAACTCACATTTTAGGGTTCTACTCCATCTGGTTCTATATTAAATATTTCCGTGATTATATATTACATAAATCAAGGATGCCGCCGAAAAAACACCATGACCCATCCTATGGATCACGGTGATGTGTGCGTCAGATATATCTGCTACTCTTCGCAAATGGCGAATAATAATATTTTTCTTTCCAGTATTTTAATTTTTCGAATGCTTTTCTTTTGAACATTGATATACTCCTTACAAGTATTGTTCCGTTTCTTCAAAATCACAAACCCATTATGCTACCTCAAATTCAAACAATCAAGGATATAGTTCCACTTCTTCAGAGTTGTTCCCTGAAATAAATACCGTTTATTCTAAATTTAATTTATTACTCTGTACATCAAACAGTTTACAAAAAAAGAGCTCAGATACCCTTTGTTTGTAGGGCTTCCGGGCTCTTTTGATTCAGTTTCTACTATTCCCACTCCACCGTGGCAGGCATCGAGCACAAACTGATCAGACCGAGGACTCCGAGGCATAACGGTAAAGTCGAAAGAAGCCATAGGATCGACCAGGAACGCTTCTGAGGTTTTTGGTGTCACATCATTTACAAAACAATATTGTCAATACCCTTGCGTCGGGTTCAGACCTCGAGCATGCCGTGTTCGAATCTGTTTTTCCCTGCATCTTCCGGGATGAGCGTCGGGTACTTACCTTCGAAACAGGCGCTGCAGTAGTTGTCGCCTCCCGAAAGAAGGCACAGCGTGTCCGCCGGCAGATAGCCCAGAGAATCCGCTCCTATGATCTTCGCCGTTTCTTCGGCTGTATACCTGCATGCTATAAGGTTCTCCTGCGAATCTATGTCGGTGCCGTAGTAGCAGGGGAACATGAAGGGAGGTGCCGATATCCTCATATGTATCTCTCTTGCTCCGGCTTCCCTCAGAAGCGAGACGATCTGAGTGGACGTAGTGCCCCTCACTATCGAGTCGTCCACGAGGACTATCCTCTTGCCTGCGACTTCACTCTTCACCACGGAGAGCTTTATTTTGACCTTATCCATCCTGTCTCCCGGATCTATGAAGGTCCTCCCTATGTATTTGTTCTTTATGAGGCCTATGCCATAGGGTATCCCGGAATACCTGCTGTAGCCAAGAGCCGCATCAAGGCCTGAGTCTGGCACACCTATGACAAGGTCAGCCTCCGCGGGATGTGTCCTGGCCAGTATTTCTCCGGCCCTGATCCTGGCATTGTGGACGGATATCCCGTCGACTACCGAATCGGGTCTTGAGAAGTATATGTATTCGAAAACACAAAGGCTTTTCTCTTCGAAACCGCAGTGTTCCCTGATGGACTTTACGCCTTCCTTACTGAAGACTATTATCTCACCGGGTTCCACGTCCCTGATGAAGGACGCCCCCACGGCTGTTATGGCGCAGCTTTCAGAGGCCACTATATACGTCCCGTCTTCCATCTGCCCGTAGCACAAAGGTCTGAAACCCTTCGGATCTCTCGCACAGATCAACTTCTGATACGACATGAGTATGAGGGAATAGGCCCCTTCTATGGTATACATGGCTCTGCACAAAGCCTCTTCGATGGAAGAGCATTGCAGCCTTTCTCCGGTAACGATATAGGCTATGGTCTCCGTGTCGCTGGTGGTATGGAATATGGCTCCGGAAAGTTCCAGTCCGGATCTTAATCTGTCTCCGTTTGAAAGGTTTCCGTTGTGGGCCAGGGCCATGTATCCTTTCTGGTGATTGACCTCTATGGGCTGGCAATTGCTCCTGTTTCCGGCTCCCGTGGTACCGTAACGCACGTGAGCCACCGCCATGTTGCCCTTCGGGAAGGATGCCAGCACCTCTTTGGAAAATACGTCGTTGACAAGGCCTATGTCTTTGTGGGATGAAAAGGACCCTTCTCCTCCCACGACTATGCCGCAGCTTTCCTGTCCCCTGTGCTGAAGGGCGTAAAGACCGTAGTATGAAATTCCCGCCGCGTCTATGGGTTTTTCGGAATATATCCCGAAGACCCCGCATTCTTCATGTATGCTCAAATGTTTTCCTCTAACCTCTTCATGATCTCCTGATACGCTTCCTCGACTCCCCCGAGATCCCTGCGGAACCTGTCTTTGTCGAGTTTTTTGCCGGTCTCGCTGTCCCAGAGTCTGCTGGTATCGGGGCTTATCTCGTCGGCAAGGACTATCGTACCGCCAGGCAGCCTTCCGAACTCGAGTTTGAAATCCACCAACGTGACTCCGCAGCTCTTCCAGAAGGCCTTAAGCTCATCGTTGATGCGGAAGGAGTAATCCTTTATGGTCTCTATCTCCTCATCTGTCGCAAGCCCAAGAGCTTTCGCGTGATAGGTGTTGAGCAGAGGATCGCCTAAAGCGTCGTTCTTGTATGAGAACTCTATGGTAGGGGAAGAAAAGACTATACCTTCCTCCACGCCGTAGCGCTGAGAAAACGATCCTGCCGAAATGTTCCGTATGATGACCTCAAGGGGCACTATGGATACCTTCTTGACCAGGGTCTCCCTATCGGAGAGTTCTTCGATGTAGTGAGTCGGGATGCCCGCCTTTTCGAGGCGCCTCATAAGAGCGTTGCTCATGCGGTTGTTGATGACTCCCTTTCCTGCGATGGTCCCTTTCTTAAGCCCGTTGAAGGCAGTGGCATCGTCCTTGTACTCGACGATGAACCGCTCGGGATCCTCCGTGGTCCAGACCTTTTTGGCCTTTCCCTCATAGATCATTTCTTTTTTCATGGATACACCTCTTTGTATATATCTTTTACTCCACATCCTGGAGCGCAGCGACGTTCTCCTCTCCGGTGCGCACCTTTACTACGCGGCTCACATTGTAGACGAAGATCTTTCCGTCACCTATGTGACCTGTATAAAGAGCTCTCTTTGCCGCATCTATGACATCCTGTACCGGTATTTTCGATACCACCACGTCAACTTCCACCTTGGGGAGGAGGGTCGAGTCAACTGTGGCACCTCTGTACTTTTCAGTGGAACCCCTCTGTACTCCGCAGCCCATGACCTGGGTCATGGTCATGCCTGTAACGCCGAGCTCATTAAGAGCCTTCTTAAGCGCATCGAACTTAGCCAGCTTGCATATGATGACCACCTTGTGCATGCCCGTATCGAATTCTGGAGACAGGGGAGACTCAGCTGAAACTGTGACCGCCGCATTCCTCCTGGCTTCGCTGGCCTCATCATACTCTCCGACGCCGAGGTCCGTGTTCTCGTTGACGTCCACGGTCAGGGTGTTGGAGATATCCATGATGCTGAAGCCGGAATATGCGGATGAAAGACCGTGCTCCGAGGAATCAAGACCCATGATCTCCTCTTCCTCTGTGACCCTCAGGCCCACCAGTATCTTTATGACGCTGTAGGGTATGGTGATGGTCACCGCAGTCCAGGCCGCAACGGAAACCAGGCCAAGGATCTG
>CAZTHD010000210.1:0-3575 GCA_964613315.1 uncultured Oscillospiraceae bacterium
GCGCGGAAAAGAACCTCTCCAAGCTGGGAGGGACCATGTACTTCCTCGAAAGCCTGGATGCAGATATAGACGAGGGGCTCATGCTGCCCATATCTTCTCTAAATGAGCTTAGAAGGAATGCGGTAAAGGAACTTACGGATAAAAGGGTGGAAGCCTTCGAAAAGGGATACTGATGTATAGACTAAGATTTCAGACGATAAAGCAGCTTTTCGAAATACCGGAAGACGTTTCGGTCATACTGCCTTTGGAGGAACTGAGCGCTCATATGGATGAGCCAGGTATACAGGGCCTTGTTTCGAGCGGAAGGATCATAGCTGAGATACCTTCGGTCCTGTGGGAAGGATCCATCGGAAAAGTAAAGAATATGCTTACAAATCTAAAGGAAAAAGGTCTGGAAGACGTTTTGTGTGAGAACATTGGCGCGATCAATATCTGCAATGAGCTTGGACTCAAGTTTCACGGAGGCATGTACCTTAACGTTCTGAACAGCGCTGCTGTAAAAGAATACGAGGCCTTAGGCGCAAAAGATTTGACTTTGAGCTTTGAGATGCCTTTCCAAAAGCAGAGAGCACTTCTTTCCTCTGTAAAAAAACAGGACATCGATCTGCCATTGGGGATAATGGTATACGGTTATCTTCCTCTCATGAAATTCAGGGCGTGTCCTGCCATGGGAAAGGAGGGCTGCAAAGGCTGCTCCAGAGATAAATATCTTATAGATCGCAAAGGAGAGAGATTCAGGATACTCTGCCACGATTCGAAATATTCGGAGCTTTTAAACTGCGTACCTTTGTATGCGGCTGATAAAGCGCTTCCCGATATGGACTTTTATACCCTTTACTTCACTGTGGAGGACAGGCAGGAGTGCGAGAATATATTCCGCATGGTGCAGGCATCCGAGGTACCGACTTTCAGAAGGACCGCAGGCCTTTACGCAAGAGAGCTTTTGTAATAGCTCCCGTAATAGCTTCTTTTCGAATATACCTTTTTTAATAATATTGATAAGATAGATATCAAATGATATAATAAATATCATTTGATATTTTTATTGTCGTAAAAAAGGGGTATTTATTATGACAGCTAAAGAAATGCAGCAAAGAAAAAGGGAACTGGGTCTTACTTATCAGGAGATCGCAGACAGATGCGGCCTGTCTGTACCGACGGTACAGAGGATCATAACAGGGGATGAGTACCGCTCGAGGGATTATTCAAGGGAGATGATAGAGAACGTGCTGGAAGCAGAACCGGTGCTGAAGGAAGGGGAAGCAGCATACAAGTACGAATATCAGAAAAAGAAGCAGGGAGAGTATACTGCCGAAGACTATTTCCAGCTCCCCGAGGACGAGAGGTGCGAGCTCATTGACGGGGTGATATACGACCTTACGTCACCGATAATCGATCACCAGGATATCGCAGGAGAAGTATATTATCAGCTGAGGAATTTCTTAGATCAGAAGAAAGGAAAATGCAAGGTTTTCATCTCCCCCTTGGACGTAAAACTCGACGACAAGACCATAGTTCAGCCCGACGTGATGATAATATGCGACAGATCCAAAGGCAGCACGGGGCGCATCGTAGGGGCTCCGGACTTTGTCATGGAAGTAGTTTCTCCTTCGACAAAGAGCAGGGATTACGTGCTCAAGCTCAACAAATACCTTCAGAGGGGAGTCAGGGAATACTGGATAGTGGATCAAAAGGATTCGATGATCAGCGTTTATCTCCTGGGCGAAGAATGGGGAGATGAAGGCGGCATAGCTATCAAGTCCTATTCTTTTGACGACAAAGTCCCGGTGTCTGTCTGGGGCGGGGAATGCCTCATCGACTTTTCGGTTTTAGAAGACTCGCTTTGGAACCCGGAAGAATAATGAGAGTTTGTCCACAAAAATGTGATAACCGTGGCAATGTTGACATTTTTTTGTTGTATAATAAAATTTAGATTTATTTGATCAACGCATTTGAAATATATCGGTAAAGGAGCATTTTTATGAACGTATTGAAGAAGATCCTTTGTATACTGATCGCCGTTATGCTGATAGTTCCTTTCGGAGCACTTCCGAAAGAGAGCTTTGCAGAAGCCGGCATCATAGAAGTATACACGTCGGCAGACAAAGCCGCTCCCGGTGAGTACTACCTTAATACAGACGGCATTTACCAGTCTTTATACGACGCAGATATGCCATGTATATCCTCTATCACGGCGGCAGCGAATCGGAAGCCAAGGCTTATGCAGATGAAAGAGCCCCGAAAGATTATGAGGACTTTATGAATGCCCATTGGTACGTCGATCCGGAAGAGCCGCGCCTTTGCGTCGAGTTCCCCGAAGGTGCGACTATCACGGAGTATTTCAGTATCAATGAGCATTATACCTATCTTGAAATGATCGAAAGACTCCTTGTTAAGGGTATAGATTCCCTGACATGGGAAGCTGTCACTGTTCCCACCAGCGAAAGCTCCATCGCAGAACTCGGTCATGGAGATTACTATTTAGATCTGGGTGAGATATATCGGGAGCGATATGAGTATGCATATAGCTTCTATATGGCCCACCCTGAATATATGGAAGGCTGGGAAGAAGGTCATCTTGAGGAGGTTTGCGACGAGTATGCCTCCGAACAGGTCGGCTATATGAGCCAGGGAGAGTTTTACGTACGCCCTGACGATCCCTTCTACCGCGTCAAGAGGATATACGTTGACGGAATGGGAGACACTGTTACGGCATATTACCCTCACGATACGTATATATCCATGCTGGACGACGTTTCTCCCTACGTCAAAGGCCATCATGATTATTATTACATAACCAACTGGGATTGGAGATTCGATCCGGACACTCTGGAGGTGGAAGTGTACGTCACGGTAAAGTGCTACTTAGGTGAGGAGGACGGGACTTACGATGTGCTCGTTGAAAAAGTAGACGACATTGTAAGGGAGACCATAGAAGAGCCTACGGAGACTAAGGACGGTACGCTCAAATGCACGGCGACTTACATCCTTCCCAGCAACGGTCTTCCATATACGCAGACAAAGACTTTCCGCATCCCCGCAGAGGGAGACGTGCAAAGGCTTGAGATCGTAAGGCAGCCTGAAGATGCGACAGTTCAATATCCTGACGGAGCATCCTTCACCGTCGAAGTAAACGATCCTTCTTTCGTATCTTCCTATCAGTGGATAATGGGAGACGGCACTAAAGAGTACACCCTTGACGGTCTTACGGCAGACGATTCGACTCTCGTAGTCCCGTCGACGGGAATGTTTAACGAGTATTTCTATTACTACTGCATCATAACGGACAAAAACGGAAACGAAGTGGTTTCTGATACCGCATATCTGTATATACCAAACTATCAGGAAAGAAAACCGGTACTTTACGTGAACGACTATGCTCTTGAGCCGGGAGACACCCTGGACCTTTCCACGACTCCTGTGGGAAGCGGCATAGTCACCTTCGAAGACGATCACGATATGGTCTTTGAAAATATAAAAGTGACAGCATCCGGACGTTCAATGGACAGGGCTTATGGAGCAGGCGGGACCGGAATACTGCTCGTAGGAGACAGCAATTTCTCCGATGAATATCA
>CAZTHD010000211.1:0-3562 GCA_964613315.1 uncultured Oscillospiraceae bacterium
TCGTTAGAGCTCCTTCCGCTGCCTTTTTTCGATGAGCTGCTGCATGCGGAAAATCCCGAAAAAACCTGATGGCAGGGACGACTGCAGGGTCCTCCTTCACTGCTTTTCCGGCTCTTCAGAGCTTGCAAGGCAGTACGTAAAGCTTGGAGCTACCATAAGCCTGGCAGGTCCCGTCACTTTCAAGAACGCAAGGAAGGCTGTGGAGGTGGCAGAAGCGATAGATATGGACGACCTTCTCATAGAGACCGATTCGCCCTACATGGCTCCGGTGCCCGTGAGAGGAAAGGTAAACAAACCCGTCTACGTGGAATACGTGGCGAGGAAAATAGCACAGATAAAGGGCATCAGCTATGAAGAGGCCGCAAAAAAGAGCCTTGAGAATGCCTGCCGCTTTTACGGTATAGAAGATAAATAACGGAGAGATATATATGAGAAACTGGCTTGAAGTAGATCTGAACAAACTTGAGCGCAACGTCGATAAGGTAAGGAGCGTCCTCCCCGAAGGCTGCGAAATGATCGCAGTCGTCAAGGCAAACGCCTACGGTCACGGGGAAGTCAATATCTGCAGGGCTCTCAGCTCAATGGGCGTCAGCCGCTTTGCCGTGGCATCCCTTGAGGAAGCCCTGTATATACGTGAAGAGAACATTGCAGGAGATATCCTGGTCCTTTCCTACGTGGACCCGGAGGACGTAGCCAAAGCTGTGAACTACAACATCACCCTTGCCGGCATTTCCTACGAATATGCCAAAGAGGTGGGAAAGATAGCTGCATCTCTTGGTTTCAACGCAAAGATGCACCTGAAGATAAACACCGGTATGAACAGAGTCGGCTTCGACTGCCGGAACGAAAGAGATCTCGAGACAATAGCTGATGCATATCAGCTTCCTGGCCTTGAATTCACGGGCATTTTTTCTCACTTCTCAAGTTCCGACGACCTTTCGGAAGGTGCAGACGAGTACACCCATATGCAGCTTGATAATTTTAAAAAGGTCCTGGATTTCCTGGAAGGCAAAGGCATAGATCCGGGGCTTAGGCACATAAGCAACTCAGGCGGCATAGGAAAATATGAAGAAGCAAGATTCGACGCAGTTCGCTGCGGGGCTTTGATATACGGATACAATACGGCTATGGACGCTCCCATGGATGTGGAGCCCGTGGGGACCTGGAGAGCCAAGATTTCCTGCATCAGGACCTTGGAAGAAGGGGATGCCGTCAGTTACTCAAGGCACTATATAGCAAAAGGCGGCGAGAGGATAGCCACTCTTTGCGTAGGTTATGCCGACGGATACAAAAGAGCCCTTTCGGGAAGAGAGGACGGACCAAGGGGATTTGTTTTGGTGGGCGGCGTTCGATGCCCCATAGTCGGAAACATATGCATGGACCAGATGATGGTGGATGTTTCCGAGGCGGAAGCAGAGGCAGGAGATTCCGCCGTGCTCATGGGAGAAGGATATACGGCTGACGACATGGCAGCGGCCGCAGGGACCTGCATGCACGACGTGCTGGCGTCCATAGGCCCGAGAGTCGAGAGAGTCTACGTGCAATGAAAGCAGAAGAAAGAGTCAGGAAAACTATAGACGAGCACAGTCTCATAAACAAAGGAGACGTCCTTGTGCTGGGCCTTTCGGGAGGCCCTGATTCCCTGTGCCTTCTTCACGTTCTAAAAGGTCTTGAAAAAGAATACGGCTTCGAGCTTAGGGCTTTCCACCTGAACCACATGATAAGGGAAGATGCAAACGCCGATGCGCAGTTCGTCCTTAAGGAGTGCGAAAGGATCGGAGTGCCGGTCACTATCTACAGAGAAGACGTTAAAAAGCTGGCAAGGAAAAAGGGCGAATCCTTAGAGGAGGCGGGGAGGAAGATAAGGCAGGAAGCTTTAAGGGCTCTTTGCGAAGAGATAGAAAAAGGTCTTCCGGACGGCTGCTCAGCAAGGCCCGTACTTGCCCACAACAAGGAGGACCAGGCAGAGACCGTCATGCTCAGGATATTAAGGGGCACCGGCATACACGGACTTGCAGCTATGGAATATATGAGAAAGGACGGCCTCATAAGGCCACTGCTGGATACTTCAAGGAAGGACATAGAGGAGTATTGCAGGGAAAAGGACCTTGATTTTAGGACAGACAGCACCAACGCCTCGGAGGAGTATTTGAGAAACAAGGTAAGATTAAAGATACTTCCCATGCTCGAGGAGATAAACCCCTCTATAAAAGAAGGACTGACAAGGCTTGCAGCCAATGCGGCTGTGGATGACGGATATTTATCAGAACTTGCAGAAAACTGGTACAAAAGTCACGCAGTCCACGGCAATGAACCGGTCCTGAAAGTAAAGGATCTCAGAGGACTTGAGGAAGCGCTCTATCACAGGGTCGTAAGGCTTGCTTTCAAGGAGGCCGGCCTTGCCGAGGACATAGAAGCCGTGCATATAAAGGCATTGGCAAGATCGGTGAATGCCAACGTCGGCAACAAGACCGTGGAATTTCCCGGCGGATATACAGCATATATAAATCACGGAGAAGTGGTGTTCAGGAAAAGATAATGCGCCAGCACGTATTAAGACATAAAGAAAAGATCATAGAGGAAAACAGGCAGTATCTTATAGAGGATCCCAAAAGCCAAAAGGGCAGATGGCATTCTCTTTTTGATGATGACCTTTCTTCCTGTCCCTTATATATCGAGATAGGAAGCGGCAAGGGACAGTTCATCACGTCTATGGCATTAGCTCATCCGGAAAGGATATATCTGGCCTGCGAAGGCGCAGTCAACGTATATCCAAGGATACTGCAAAAAGCCGGGGCCATGGGGCTTAGGAACCTAAAGCTCATTTCAGAATATATAATAGACCCTGCCGATTACTTCGAAAAGGGAGAGCTGGCGGGGGTGTATCTCAATTTCTCGGATCCCTGGCCAAAGGAGAGGCACGCTCACAGAAGGCTCACTCACGTTTCAAAGCTTCTGGCTTACAAAAAGATCATGGCAGAAGGAACTACCCTTGAGTTCAAAACGGACAACGACGCCTTGTTCGAGTTCTCTTTAGAGCAGGCAAAGCTCGCAGATCTTAAGTGCGAAAGGGTCGTAAGAGACCTTCACTCTTCTGACCTTGCCAAGAGCAATATAGAGACGGAGTACGAGCAAAAATTCGCAGCATCCGGCAAGGCCATCAATTATCTTAAGATAGTTTTTTAGGATACGAAGTCTTCGGCTACTTCTTCAAGCTGCGCGGGATCTAGCTCTAGATCGTTGCAAAGCTTTGCAAGTTTCTTTATGGAATCCCTGTCCGTTGAGATATCATCTATCGACGATACGACTTTACCGTCTTCTCTGCAGTTTATCCCGTAACTCGTCACGGTCTCCTCGCAAAGCTTTACTTCTGTTTCCTTTATTTCGTAGAATACTTTCTTCATTTTTTCGCCTTATATAACAGCCTGGTTCGTTTGTTTTGTCTATACATATTTTACCAACATGGTCCTCGGGCGGTCAATTACCCAAGGCTAACTATTTAGGTGTGGCCTCTCACAACGGGCCGGAAATTTGTTTTGAAGGCACAAAAAAACTACTAATT
>CAZTHD010000212.1:0-3545 GCA_964613315.1 uncultured Oscillospiraceae bacterium
TAACAGAAAATTAAAGATTCACTGATTGTACAAATCTTTTAAAAGGAAAGGGAACACAGCGCCGGTCCCTTTCCTTTTTGCCGGTTATGTAATAATATGAGATCATGAACAAAATGGAAAAAGCTCTCAGCGAGCTTGGACAGATGGATGAATTGGCAGTTCAGGAATCTCCGGTCCACTCCCTCAACGCTGCTGCTAAGCTTCTGAGCACAATTGCATACATACTGATAGTCATGTCTTTTGACAAGTACGATCTCAGCGGGCTCTTTCCCATGATACTGTGGCCCCTGTTTTTGTTTCAGCTTAGCGGCATCCCGGTAAGGACCTGCTTTTACAAGCTGCGCATAGTTTTGCCACTTGTCATGGCGGTAGGACTTTTCAATCCGATCTTTGACAGAAATATCATAATGATGGTCGGAAAAACAGGAGTTTCAGGAGGAGTCATCAGCATGATCACTTTGATGCTTAAAGGTGTTATGTGTCTTATGGCGTCTTTCCTTCTCGTTGCTTCTACGCCCTTTGACAGCATATGCGCTGCCTTAAGAAAGATGCACATGCCAAAGACCATAGTTACGCTTTTGCTTCTTACTTACAGATACGTGGGAGTCATGACAGAGGAACTTGCCATAATGACTGATGCATACCACTTGAGAGCTCCCGGTCAAAAGGGTATCCACGTTTCAGCATGGGGATCCTTCCTGGGACAGCTTCTTCTCCGCAGCATGGACAGAGCTCAGGAACTTTATTCCAGTATGCAATTGAGGGGATATAAAAATGAATTTTACTATGCGGAAACCAAGGATTTCGGAGCAAAAGACGCTCTATATCTGCTGCTTTCGGTAGGATTTTTTATTCTGCTGAGATATGTCAATGTAGCCAGGCTTCTCGGAAGCCTTTTCATTTAACGGAGATCGGAAATGATAGAATTCAAAAATGTTAGTTTTTCATATGAAAGCGGCGCCCAGGTGATCAGAGATATGTCCTTTGTCATCAAAGACGGAGAATCCGTCGGACTCATAGGTGCCAACGGAGCAGGCAAATCCACAATGATGAAACTGCTTCTTGGACTTGTTTTCGGAGAAGGGCAGATCCTTATTGACGGTATAGAGGTGAAAAAAGATACTCTTTCCGAAATACGGAAAAAACTCGGTTTCGTACTTCAGAATTCAGACAATCAGATGTTCATGCCTACGGTATTTGAAGATATGATGTTTGCTCCTCTCAACTACGGTATGAGCAGAGAAGATGCCGAAAAAAAGGTCGATGAGATACTTGCCAGGATGCATCTTGAATTTCTTAAAAGAAGATATAACCATAAGATATCAGGCGGTGAAAAAAGGATGGCTGCCATAGCGACTATCCTTGCCATGGAGCCGGAAGCGGTCCTCATGGACGAGCCCACATCAGCCCTCGATCCATACAACAGAAGGATAGTCATCAATACCATAAAGGAACTTCCTCAAACCAAGATCATCACGTCTCACGATCTTGATATGATCATGGATACGTGCAGCAGGGTGATCCTCATATCAAAGGGCAGCATAGTAGCTGACGGACCTGCAGAAAAGATCCTTGCTGACAAAGAACTTCTTGAATCAAACCATTTGGAACTTCCCTTAAGGCTGCAGTAGATCCATATGAGCGCAGCTTATTTTCCTTCTTTTTCTTTCACTCCGGCTAGAAGACCTGAGGTGTACATGCTGTAAAGATCGTCTATATCGGTCCCCTTGGTATAGTGATTTGCAAGGAGGGTCAAGAGATCAAAGGGTATACTGAGATCGTTTATGTCGTCGTTTTTGCCGTAGGTCTTGCCCATTTCGTATACTTCGTGCTTGAGCTCAAATGGATCGATAAATCTTTTAAGTGAGAAGAGCATGTCCTCTTCTCTTTTTTTGACAAGATAAGAGGATGACTTGTTTATGGCAAAGGCTATAGCAAGAGCGAGGAGCCATACTACGGGGAAGCTCACGTATGCCGGGACGAAGGTGTTCAGTTTGTACATATCTGACCATCCTCCGCGTTCTTCTCCTATGAACACTACCATGGAGGTATAGACTACGGAATAAATGAACAGGGGGATGAGGCAGATGAGAGTATCTTTCTTTCTGTATACGTAGCTCGACTCCACCATTTCAAAGGAAAAGAGTACCGCTAACGGACAGATGAGATGGAGGAAGAAATTGCTCCCGCCAAGGGCCATCTGTTTATCATAGGGAAGTATGAATACCATTGCGAAGACAAAGGTCAGGGTGGTACATACTGTGCCTGAGTAGTGGACCATGGAAAGCCATCTTGGGTAGATAAGTCTGTTCATCCTTATGCCGTTTACCGCATAGGGGAAAATGAATCCTGCGGCAAAGAAAGTCAGACTGTTGGACAGGGTAGTAAAGTATCTGAAGGCATCAAAGGGACTGACACCTGCCTTTACGCGGCCTACTATAGCCCATATTATAGACGTAGATGTGCAGATCAAAGTTATGCAGCAGGCGATAAGTGCCAGTATGCTCCTGCTCTTTTGGAGTTCTATCATATATTGACCTGCTTCTCCTTTTTTACCTTTCATATCAAGCACCTCCCATTTTCTGATATCTCATTATACACTAAAAAGAACCATATATATCTTGCCATTTTATGTCTTTTAATGTATCATTTCGTTTTGGGTATAGAAATGCCGAAAGTGTGTATAATCTATATTCCCAAGCTTTCTTTGATAGCTTGATCATAAGATATAGGTCAAAATATCGGTGGTAAATCGAAAGGATAATAAAATGAAGAAAACAAGAAAAGTACTGCTGCTTCTTCTTATTGCCGCTATGATATGCTCTTTTATGTCAGCTTGCGGCAGCAAGAAAGAGCCTGATGAACCGGACAAGAAGGATGCGGAAGTCGCATACACCATAGACAATATACGCGACTACGTAGTTGGCGTGGACGAACCGGTCGAGCTTATGGACGGTACCACGAAGCCCCTCATCAACTTCGACAACGCAGCAACGACTCCGGCTCTGAAGCCTGTAATGGATGCAGTAGACAAAGAACTGGAGATGTACGGATCCATAGGAAGAGGATTCTCTCAGAAATCCAATCACTCTACGGATCTTTACATGGAAACAAGAGAGACGGTGATGAATTTCTTGGGAGCAGATACCGATACCTATACCTGTTTCTACGTCAACAGCACGACGGACGGACTCAACAAACTGGCATCGGCACTCATCGAGAGCGAGGACGATCTGGTGCTTTGCACCCGTATCGAGCACCACGCAAACGATCTTTCCTGGCGTGAGCGCTGCCACGTCATTTATGCTGAAGTAGACGAACAGGGACGCGTCATTTACGACGATATCGAAAGACTGCTCACTGAAAACGAAGGCAAAGTAAAATACGTCTGCATCACAGCGGCATCCAACGTTACGGGTTACGTAACAGACGTTCACAGAGTAGCTAAAATGGCTCACGCTCACGGCGCAATGATCGTTGTTGACGGAGCTCAGATAGTTGCTCACAGACAGTTCAAAATGATGGGCGAGACTCCGGAAGAGAAC
>CAZTHD010000213.1:0-3519 GCA_964613315.1 uncultured Oscillospiraceae bacterium
ATGATATACTTATCAAAAAGAGAGATAAAAAGACAAAGACCATGGTCGACAAATCTGTCAAAAACATGGTTTACGGCATAGTAAAAGATCATTGCGATGAGACCGGATATTTCCTTGGTGTATCAGTAAGATGCGCTTCCAACGAAAGTCTCAATCCTGTAAATTTGCTAACTTCTCTTTACGAATTCAGCGGGCTTGAGTTCGTAAGTGAAAACGCAAGGGTAAAAAGACTCGATCTGCTCGCAAAAAAAGACGATCAGTTTGTTTCGTTATTCGATTTTGACAAAGATGAAGAATTCTAAGAAAAAACAAAGGATATTCCATGTGATAGCATGGGTGATAACAGTAGCTGTATCACTGGTACTGCTTTTTTTAGGTAATAAAGCAGTGACAAAAGACATCGATCTTTTCAAAGGTGAAGATACCATAGCAGTTGCAAGGATTACCGAGCTTGGAGAACTTATCGATAATTCCATCGAAGGAACAGATTACGTATCTAAGACTCAAATCTTTTATGCCCAGATATTGAAAAACGGCCCTAAAGGTAAAATAGTCCTCGCATATCAGCAGATAGACAGTTTTTCAGCCTACCAGGATGAAGAGGTCAAAGTAGGGGACGTTGTCACCATCTATCAAAATGCTTATGCCACTTCGGGCGATTCATGGGTCTTCGGAGATTATTACAGGATAGATAAGGTGATCTGGGTCGCTGTTCTTTTCCTGGTGCTCTTACTTGTATTCGGAAGGATCAAAGGCTTCAATACCATAGTATCTCTTGGATTTACAGTCGCTGCAGTATTTCTCTTCTTCGTGCCTGCAGTCCTGAACGGATTCAACATTTACATCCTTACGGTCATCACTTGTCTATATACCATTGTGATGACCTTGATGATAACAAACGGACCGAGTCTAAAGTCTGTGACTACCATTTTCGGATGTACCTTCGGAGTTATAGTTGCAGCAGCCTTCAACGTCATTCTTTCTAAGATGATGCATATGAGCGGCATCATAGACGAGCATTCCGTATATCTGCAGTATCTAAGCAACGGAAAGACTATCGATCTTAAAGCACTTATCTTCGCAATGACAGTCATAGGCGCCTTAGGTGCCGTAATGGACGTTGCGATGGATATCTCGTCATCGCTTTCCGAGATAAATTACAGGAATCCTGAACTCAGCTTCAAAGAGCTCTACAAGAGCGGTATCAGGATAGGAAGAGATATCATGGGGACCATGGCAAATACTCTGGTCCTTGCATATGACGGAAGCGCTCTTTGCTCGACTTTGCTTAATATAACCTATTCATCATCACTCCTCGAGCTCATGAACAGGGAAGGAGTCGCAGTAGAACTCATACAGTCCTTAGTAGGAAGTATGGCTATATTGCTCACTATACCACTCACGTCGATAGTATGCGCTCTCCTTTATACAGGAAAAGTCCTGCTGACTAAAGGAAAGAAAAAAGACTATACACCTATAGATCTGTAAAAAAGATATTTATCACTATTACGTAAAATAGCGGCGATTTTGCCGCTATTTTTCATATCTTCTTAAGCAATATATCCAGATTATCTCTTGAGATAAGAAGTTCTCCTGATTCTTCTTTTTTGATTATCTCGACTATCTTATTGTTGACAGGAGTTGGAACTCCGTATTTTCTTCCCCATCTGCAGACTTCTCCGTTTATATATTCGACTTCGCATTTCTTTCCTTTTTCAAGATCCTGAAGCATGGAAGGCCTTATGCTTCCGTTTTTCTTCATGACGAAAGGCAGCAGATATTCAATAAAGCGTTTCTTTATAAAGTTCGTATAGTAGAAGAGCTTCGAAATGTTTATCCCTTGGACTTTTGTGAATTCAACTCCAGCAGCATGAGCCGTATCTATACATTCTTTTACACATGCAGCAGCTATTCTTTGCGCTTTTCTGTCATTTGCGACTTCTCCGAAAGTCCCGCCCATAACTGTTCCTATGCCGGCAAAGGTGGCATTTACAAGAAGTTTAGACCATCTGTCTCCGATGAAATTATCAGATATATTTACAGGACCCATCTTGTTCATAAGACTTATCGCTTCATTGAACATTTCGTCAGATACTTCAGGGAAGAGGCCTGTACGGAACGATAGTTTCTCAGGAGAAGGGTCGCTGGTGAATTCGCATATTCCCGGCTCTTTTAATGTCGCTCCCCATTCAACGGTGCATCCCATGACTCTTTCTTTTCCAAGGGCGTCTTGGAGACTGGGCTCAGGGATCCCGTTTTGAAAGGTGACAACTAAACCGTTATCTTTGAGATGTTCTCGAAGGAAAGGGACAGACTCAGCATTTTGCTGCTGCTTGGTCATCAGAAATATGATGTCGTATTTTTCACTTACCTGATCAGGAGTGAAGGCTTTTACGGGCTGTTCGAATTCTATATTTCCGACAATTTTAGCTCCGTTCTTATTCAGGGCGTCAACGTGAGCTTCATTACGGTTTATGAGATCTATACTTTCTCCTTTTTTGTATATGAAGGCTCCGAGTACTGTTCCCAGCGAGCCTGCGCCGTATATCGCAGATTTCATAATTTATACCTTTGTACAAAATAACGATAATTAGTGATATTATGCTCAATAGTATACATATTTTCTTTTGTATTGTAATTCAAAATATATTAAAATATAAAGAAAATAGGAACAATAGTATTTTTAATATAGAAAGGGGCCTTTTGTTATGAGCGTCAATATTTCTATCGATCACGCTGTCAAGAAATACGGAGATAATACCGTCATTCCTGATCTGTCTTTGGAAGTAAAGGACGGAGAATTCTTTACTTTGCTCGGACCTTCAGGCTGCGGCAAAACGACTCTTCTCCGTATGATCGCAGGATTCAATACCATAGAAGGCGGAGACTTCTATTTCGGAAATACAAGGATCAACGATCTTGACCCGGCAAAAAGAAATATAGGCATGGTATTCCAGAACTATGCAATTTTCCCTCATCTCACTGTAAGGAAAAACGTAGAATTCGGACTCAAGAACAAAAAGGTGCCCAAAGAAGAGATAAAAGAAGAAACCGATAAGTTCATGAAGCTCATGCATATCGACGAATATGCAGACAGGATGCCGGATAAACTTTCCGGCGGTCAGCAGCAAAGAGTCGCACTTGCGAGAGCTCTTGTAATAAAGCCTGACGTGCTTCTTATGGACGAGCCTCTTTCTAACCTCGACGCTAAGCTCAGAGTCGAGATGAGAACGGTCATAAAGGAGATCCAGAAGGAAGTAGGTATAACAAACATTTACGTTACCCATGACCAGGAAGAAGCCATGGCAGCTTTGCTGGTGTCTTACTCATATCATGACATATCATATATCTAATTCATAGGGTCACCACTGTCTGATATTCTCTAGACTGACCTCATGTAATTTAATTTTTATTTTGTATTGTAGTAGAATTGATTTTCAAAGTTTTGTGTGTTTTAGGTGTACATGTGCCGCAAGATCTACTCCGCGGACCAGGACGCCATGTTTCAGACGCTGGAGC
>CAZTHD010000214.1:0-3488 GCA_964613315.1 uncultured Oscillospiraceae bacterium
TTAAGAATTGTGAAACCTGCAAAAGGGAATATGAAGCGTTAATTGCGAACACGGCTGTACCTGAAAGTCTTCCCGCTGTCGAGAGCGGGGAACTCGAAGAAGTGAAGGCTATAAAGAAGAAGGTCAGAAGACGCATCAATGTTACGGCTTTTGTTCTGGCTGTCTTTATCTTAGTCGCCGGGACTGTTGTTTATCTGCTCATGGGCGGAGCGGTCGAAGGCGCTAAAATGAAAAAACAGCTGGATGGAGTGGTGTTTGAACAAACAGATACCGGAGATCATATGATCAAAACCATTAGTTTTTCGGGACAGAGGGTATATATAGAAGAAAGAGCGGTGATTTTTGACGAAAACGGATCGGTCGCGGAAGAAAAGATACTTAGAGAACATAGGTCAGTTTATTTTGTCAGGAAATATCCCCCCGGAAAATACGGTGAATACAGAGTGACTTGGCTGAACAAGAGTGGATTTTTTACGGGAACATCAATGAGGATACTGGTGGACAGCAGCGGAGAGCCAATAGGACTTGAAAATTTAATAGATCATATGTCTCCGGGGTCACCATTTGTCAAGATCAGATGATTCGTTCAGCATTTGTTTAGAGAAAGGATAAAATAATGACAGATAAAGAGTATTTCAGACCGAACAGGATATGGATGGCAGTTATATACGCTATGACTATAGGGGTATTGCTTTTCGTTTTCTTCGGACCACCACACTTTTGGGACTCTGTGGCTCCTTCGAGTGAAAAGAAAGCAAATGAATATGTAGATTCATATTTGGATAGTCTATGCGATTCGGATAATATCAAATGCAGGCTTGAACTCAGCGTATACGACCGTTTCAACGGAGGCGGATATTTTTCTCGAGACAGCGCGCTTTACGTTAGTAATGAGATCTCCTGTGATATCGATAAAGCCGGAAAGAAAGCGTTCTTTGATGTTGAAACGACCAGCGGGGAAAAGCCTGCCTATGATCCTAATGCAAAAGAACAAACAACGATTGAGGAAGAGAACATCTCGACTCTCAAGCATATAGAATTGTACATCGAGGATGGAAAGCTGTATATATTGAGGACTTCCGTCGGTGAAACTGAAACATTGACCGTAGAAGATAGGAAAGTTATTTCCGGTTTTGACAAACTGCTGTTCAGTGATGACGTCGATTTCATGAAGGTACCTTCTGATGATTACAACAAGCAGAAAGACAATAACAGTGTGTTTTATACGGTGAAAAGGACAGTCGATTTGTCGACCCGCTTCGGAGATCTTTGCAGTGCATTGGATATACCGATCACAGGCGGATATGTGCCATTGAATATCCATGTATTACTCATAGACGATAAGTTTTACGACATGGAGATAAATTACAACGGGGATGAGACCTGCGGCTTTGTGATAGATCTTATGGAGTATATTTTCGGAGATATGCCTCTCGATATTCAGGTCTATGATCTTATTACTCGTTCGGTGATATATTTATAAGAGCTTTGTATCCATTTATACAAAAATGCAGGACTTTCAGTCTGAGGGGACGGATATCCGTCCCCTGTTTTCTTATACGCAGAAAAAGGGCATTTGAGTGATGTGATAATGCTGAAAATAAGCCGCCTCAGCCATTAACTTCGAGTATAAACTATATATTTAACAAGCATTCGCACTTAGGCCTCTTGAAAATACGCAGAAATGAGTGTTAGAAGTGTCCTGATATGATAGAATATATATAGTCAATAGATTTATATTGAATTGCAGCGAAAACTGCTCATATGAAAATGACTATAATAAAGCCTTTAATACGGAGGATAACGCTATGAAAAAACTATTCAGCATCCTGTTGGCAGCAGCTATGATCATCTGCCTCGTACCAGTGTCGGCTTTGCCCGTATCGGCAGAAACGATTGAGTTTGAGGCGGCATCGGAGGCTCAGGCTGTTTTGCCTTCTGACGATGTCAAGGCTGACTTTGTGACCTCGGTCACGGTAAGTCCGGGAAGACAAAAGGTAAGGAGAGGTACTTATTTTACCTTCATAGCGGAGGTGCTGGGATCTGTCACCACTGTCGATTGGTCGGTAGAGGGCAGTTACAGCAGCGGGACATATATCGATTCAGACGGCACGCTAAAAGTGGCTGCAGATGAAACAGCTAATTATTTGGCTGTAAAAGCTACGTCGACGTTAGATCCTTCTAAATACGGAACGGCCTACGTTACGGTTATAGATGAAGATGTATATATCACCAGTGTTACAGTTTCGCCGTCATCTGTTGAAGTGATAAAAGGCAGCGGCCAGGAGTTTACCGCGAATGTGGTAGGTACGGACTTCACGGATGTCACATGGAGCATCAGCGGACAAAACCACGAAAACACAAAAATAAGTCAATACGGATATCTGAGCGTACACAGAGAAGAGACTGCTACCGTGATACGCGTAAGGGCAACTTCTGTGCGTAATACGAACATATACGGAGAGGCTACGGTATATGTCACTTCGGAAAAGACCATAACCAGCGTTAAGGTCGTGTACGATGCAAACAGAGTCGGGCTTGTCAGAAATATGACGGGAAGACAGATAACAGAGGCTCTTGATAAAGCAGTGGATCTTAATAATGTTGCCGAAGGTACCAGTATAGACAACGGTTCTTTATATACCTGTCTTGTAAAGGACGTTAAGGTCGCAGAAGACGGCACCATAACATATACAAAACTCAATGAAAGCGATGATCTGATAAATCTTTATGATTCATATTATTTCATGTTCAATGTGGAAAACAAAGATGGTTATTACTGGGATACGAGCAGTCTGCCTCCAGCTACGGTAAACGGAAGTGCAGCGGACCTGGTCGGATGGCGTTCACAAAGTGCCACAGGAGATGTCAATGTGTTTCAGAGGGTGTATGTCGGATCATCAAGCTTTGTGACGAGTATAACCGTCAGTCCGGATATACAGAAGGTCAAGACGGGCACCACGTTTACATTTACTGCTGATGTTCTCGGGTCTGTTACGACGGTGAACTGGTCAGTGTCAGGCAATTCCAGCAGCGGGACAACGATCGATCCTTCCGGAAAACTTAAAGTGGCATCAGATGAGGCAGTAGGTTGTCTTTTGACTGTAAAAGCAACATCTACTCTTGATTCTTCGGTATACGGGACGGCATATGTTACAGTTATAGATGAAGATGTATATATAAGCAGCGTTACCGTATCGCCGTCATCAGTTGAAGTGATAAAAGGCAACGGTCAGAGTTTCACCGCGAATGTTGAAGGCACGGATTTTAAGGACGTTACATGGAGCATCAGCGGACAAAACCACGAAAACACAAAAATAAGTAAATACGGATATCTGAGCGTAGCAAAGGAAGAAACGGCTGCCGTGATACGTGTCCGGGCAACTTCTGTGCGGAATACTAACATATACGGTGAGGCTACGGTATATGTCACTTCAAAAAAGAACATAACCGGCCTAAAGGACGTATATAATGTGAATCATGTAGGC
>CAZTHD010000215.1:0-3487 GCA_964613315.1 uncultured Oscillospiraceae bacterium
ACTGTTCTCCGCTTTATGAGGCGGGCTATCTTCAAATACTTATCTACTCTCATAATACACATATTATACCATTTTTCCCTGTACTCATAAACAGGTTCTAATGTATAATATCATCAGATGTAAGAAAAAGAAGGAGGAAGAACCCATGGCCCTTTACGAAGAGATATCAAAAGAACTGAGGCTAATATCGGAAGACGTCGAATACAAAGAAACGCTGCTGTCCAACGCCTCGGCTCTCATATATGACAAGCTGGAAGAGCTGAACTGGTGCGGATTTTATCTGAACACGGGAGAAAAACTCATCCTCGGACCCTTCCAGGGAAAAGTGGCATGCACCGCCATAGAATTCGGAAACGGCGTATGCGGCACGGCTGCAAAACTCGGGACCACCGTGGTGGTAGACGACGTCCACAGCTTTGAAGGACACATACCCTGCGACGGGGCGTCGAATTCGGAAATAGTGATACCGCTTTTCGTAGGAGGGACGCTCTTCGGAGTCCTTGACATAGACAGCCCTGTATTTTCCAGATTTTCAGAAGAAGATAAAGAAGGCCTCGAGCTTGCTGCAAGGACCATTGAGGAGATACTTGTAAAGCAAGGATGCGAAAACAAGCTCCCGGACAGCTGTGACGAAATAAAGGAAAAGACCAAAGCCTCCATGGGCGATGCGGATCTTTGCATAAGCCTTGGCAATGACTACTATTACGGCGAAAGATTCGACCAGGACCCGTGTAAAGCCTTTTACTGGTATGAAAAGGCGGCGTCTTTCGGAAGCGCCGAAGGAGAGTGCCTCCTTGGCTACTGCTTAAGAAAAGGCATAGGCTGCGAAATAAACGAGCGCAGAGCCTTCGGGCTCTTTGCCCTCTCTTCCGAGAAGGGCTTCCCCATGGCCATGTACAACATGGGCTACTGCCTCGAGCACGGTATAGGAGCGGAAGAAAACCCGGCAGTTGCAGAGGAGTGGTACAAAAAAGCCAAAGAAGCAGGCTACGAAGAATAATATTAAGACCCATATACGTCAAAACCCGGCCCAATAAGGACCGGGCTTTTTATTTTCTTGTACTATTAAATGCTTCTTACTTTCTTTCTGAGGCTGAGTAGCTTTGAGGGGGATACGGAAAGCTCGTCTATGCCCATGCGGATAAATTCTTCCGTCAGGCTCTCGTCAGCGCCCAGCTCACCGCATATGCCTACCCAAATCCCCTTTTCATGGGCGTTTCTTGCCGTCATCTCTATGAGGCGAAGCACCGCTTCGTGGTGGACGTCACAGAAAGCTTCGAGGCTGTCGTTTTGCCTGTCTACGGCGAGGGTGTACTGGGTGAGATCGTTGGTACCAATGCTGAAGAAGTCGACCATCTCCGCCAGCTTGTCGCTTATGATGGCGGCGGCCGGAGTCTCTATCATGATGCCCTGCTCAGGATGTCCATAAGAGATGCCTTCAGAGTCAAGCTCTGCCTTTACTTCTTCCGCCATGGCCTTTAGCTTTCTGACCTCATCGCAGGATGCTATCATAGGATACATTATGGACAGGTCTCCGAAAGCTGACGCTCTGAAAAGAGCTCTCAGCTGGGTCTTCATTATCTCGGGCCTTGTGAGGCATATCCTTATTGCCCTCATACCAAGAGCGGGATTCTCCTCTTTGGGAAGGCCCAGGTAATCCACCTGCTTATCAGCCCCTATATCCATGGTCCTGATGACCACGTTCTTTCCCTTCATACCCTCGAGGACCTTTTTGTAGGCCTCGAACTGCTGCTCTTCACCGGGGAAGTCGTCCTGGGCAAGATAGAGGAATTCGCTTCTGAAAAGGCCTATGCCTTCGGCGTCGTTTTTTAGGACCAGTTCAAGGTCCTCGGGGCTCGCTATGTTGGCAAAGAGCTTTATCTTCCTTCCGTCTTTAGTCTCGGAGGGAAGGCCTATCATCTCGGAAAGCTCCGACTTTTCCTTTTCCAGCGCTTCTATCCTGGCGCCGTAGGCTTCTTCCGTGTCCGTATCCGGATCTGCTATGACCAGACCTTCGTTTCCGTCCACTATGACGGGCTTGCCGTCTTCAAGGGACTCATCGTCTATATCTATGCCTATGACAGCCGGTATGCCAAGCATCCTTGAGAGTATTGCTGTATGTGAATTTTCAGAACCCTTTCTCGTGACGAAGGCAAGGACCATGGCCTTGTCAAGCATCACCGTCTGGCTGGGCGTAAGATCTTCGGCCATCACGACGGAAGGAACGGAAAACTCAGGGATAAGGTCTTCCTCACCTTTTAAGCAGCGCTCTATCCTGGCGGCTATGTCCCTCATATCAGCGCTTCTGGCCTTGAAATACTCGTCGTCCATATTTTCGAAGATCTCGGCGAACTGCTCTCCGGCACTTATAGCCGCATCCTCAGCGGTCTTGCCTTCAGCTACGGCATCCTTCATGGCCTCTTGGAAATCTTCATCGTCTATCATCATCTGATGGACTTCGAAGAGCATGGCGCCTTCTTCGCCCGTAGTTTCAAGAGCTTTTTCGTAGAGCTTTGCAAGCTGGCTCTTCGCCTTTTCGCAGGCGGCAGACAGCCTTGCAAGTTCCTCTTCAGGGGAGAGGACGGAAGATGAGCTTATCTTTTCGCTCCCTCCTGTTTTGAATATCAGAAGAGGACCTTTGACTATGCCTGCGCAAACGGATTTTCCTTTAAGAACGGTCATTTAAAAATTCTCCTCAAAGAATGCCTTTACTTCTTCAAAAACACTTTCTTCATCGGGGCCTTCTACCTTCACGTTCACGGTCTGGCCGCATTTTACCCCAAGGGCCATCACGGCTATGAGTTTTGTCACAACAGCGCTTTTGCCCTTTTCGTTGGTGATGGTTATGGTGCTTTCATATTTCTTGGCTCCCTTTGACAAGATGCCTGCCGGTCTTGCGTGAAGACCCTCTTCGTTTTTAACAATGAAATCGAACTCTTTCATAAGGATCGCCTCCTTTTAGCAATTGATGGGATACTTGCCGAATTCCTTTGCGTATCTGTAGAGAGCTATGACGTTTTCAGGCGGCGTACCCTCCTGGATGTGGTTTGCCGGAGAGAGTATGAATCCGCCTCCGGGCGCCCCTTCTCTTAATGCCCTCTTTACTTCATTCTTTACGTCTTCGTCCGAGCCGAATATGGCCTGCTGGATATCTATACCTCCGTGGAAGACTACCCTGTCTCCGTATCTTTTCTTGAGCTCAGCCGTATTCATATTGTCGGCGTTGGGCTGGATCGGGTTCATGATATCCACTCCGCAGTCTATGAACTCTTCTATGAGATCGTGGACGTCTCCGCAGGAGTGCATGAATATCTTTATATGCGGACATTTCTTTTTGCATGCTTCGTAGAGCTGGGTATAGGGCTCCTTGAAGAACTCCCTGAACATATTTGGAGATATGAAGGACGAGTGCTGGGATCCAAAGTCGCTGGTGAACTCCAGCCACTGGATGTACGGCCCCACGTGATCGAGATACTCAAGGTTCAGT
>CAZTHD010000216.1:0-3478 GCA_964613315.1 uncultured Oscillospiraceae bacterium
TCTGCTGCCATTTTTATGTTCCTCCGTATAAAAATACGTAATAAAGACAGATGATAAGTGCGTGCTTTAGGCACACACACAAAATACACAATGCCCCACTCTGGCATAGTGATACTCAAATATGATACTCCTAGGGAATGTTCAAGTCAAACGATTTTTTTCATATTTTTCAAAAAAATACGCCCCGAATACAGTGCTATTTATTATATCTCGGCAAAAGCATTTTGTCCACAGCAACATTCGAACATACAACATAGGCGAACACCTCTATCAAGGTGTCCGCCTTCTGTAAGGAAAACAAATCATATCGCTAACCCCCTATTATGAGAGGGACGATATCCACTGTATCGCCTTCGGTTACTTTGATGTCATCGGAATTGAGATCTATGCTCTTGATATACTCTCCGTTCCTTATGACTATAGTCGCTTCATCTCCGTAGGGCGTGAACATTACGAGAGCCTGCCTTAAGGAAAAGCCCTCTTCGACTTCTTTCATTTCTCCGTTGACTTTGATGTTCATGTTATTTAATCCTTTTTCTCAGCTGCAGGTGCCGCAGGGGGTGCCGGTGGAGGAGGAAGAGGTCCGTCCTGGACGGATCTGAAAGCTGCTCCTCTTGCAGCCTCATGTCCCACGTTATACATATAGTTGCTCTTGCCGCCGTAGAACGCATCCATGTCGTGAGTCCAGCCGGCTCTTTCGTTCCATGCGTACTCCGACATGAGTATGGGCATGCCATTGGCCTCAACGCCCTGTGCTCCGGGTTCTTCATCCTTGCCGGAAAGCAGCGCCGCCATTCTCATTATAGCAGGTCTTGCCTGCGGATTGTAGTTGACTGCGGCCCATGGGAAGAGACACATAAAGCAGTCGCAAGTGCAGGTAGCTGCCAGTGCGGCGTCAGTCTGCTGCTCAGGCGTGAGCTGTGCGAGGTAAGTGGCAGCGGAACCCTGGGTGTGGTCAGCACCCATAGGTCCTCTCTCCCATGAGAGTCCGTACCCTCTTATGATACGGGGATCGTATGCTGCAAAAGCCTGCCTCTTTGATACGGGGACCTTCTTTATCTCTTTTTCGGGAACTCCAAGGAAATCAGCAACGCTGGCACAGCCGTTCCTCAGTGCCTTTTCAAAATCTGTGGCGTCCTCGTCATACATATGTTTTACGTGTGCTATGGCAGTCTCAGCATCTCCGAAACGCATCACGCCGTATTCCATGGCAACGCCAAGAGCACAGCCCGTATCTATGGTGTCCTGACCGTAGTCATCGCACAGCCTGTCTAAGGTGCACACGACATCAGTGTCAAATACGCCTATGTTGGATCCGCAAAGAGCGACAGTTTCATATTCTATACCTGCGGAGAGATAGTTCCCCTTTCTGTCGCAATACTCATTAGAGCAGCGCACTGTGCAGGATGGCTGGCACGCTATGGTACTGTGTCCGCCGTGCTCCATAAGGTTTTTTCTCCACTCGACCGTACCCAGTCTTTCCCAGCCCGGCGTGAACTTGCCGTTGAAGTTGTTCCATGGGAGAGCACCCATGGCGCCTGTCGTGTCGACGCCTGCTGCCGATCCGTAAAGAGGCATCGTCTGTCCTGTCAGCGGATTTGCGAATATCGCCTGGGTTATGATCTTGTTGAGCTCTTCGAACTCAGCCTGCATCTCAGGCGTCGGGCACTTGTGCACGTATGGATCGTCTGAATGCTCGATGATTATGCATTTGAGCTTTTTTGAGCCCATCACTGTGCCCATACCGCCTCTTGCAGCCGCCCTGCATGGATATCCGGTCTTCATCTCTGCGCACATGATGGAAGCTATCTTCGATCCGTTCTCTCCGGCCTGACCTATGGTCGCCACAGCGACTCTGTCGTCATATTTCTTTCTTGCAGTGTTGCAGACGTCATAAGTGTTGAGGCCCACGAAGGAGACAGCGTCGAGAAGATGTCCTTTGCCCTGTTTATCTACGTATAGATATTTCCAGGAATCCGACTGCCCTTCGATAATGATCTGCTTTATCTGGTGGTCGGTCATCCTTCTCGCAAAGGTACCGCCGGAATTCGACTCCTTGATAAGTCCTGTGAGCGGAGACTTTCCGCCTATGGAGAGCCTGTTGGATGCAGGCACTCTGGTCCCGGAGAAATATCCGGTACAGAAGATCATCTTGTTGTCGGGGCCTAAGGGATCGCATTTTGGATCCACTTCCTTGTTCATGAAATCCGCGACCAGACCTCTGCCTCCGTGATATCCGTGTTCGAGTTGGTCGAACTCTTCCTCAGTGACCGTACCCTTCGAAAGGTTTACTCTTAATGTTTTGAAACTCATCTGATCTATGCCTCCTCAACGTCTTCTATTGCAAGAACTTCCTGAGGACAGCTCTTGACGCAGATCCCGCAGGCGATGCATTTGGTTGCAAAAATGTTGTCATAGGACTTGCAGATGACATTCTGAGGACACACGTCTACACATGCCATACATCCTACGCACACATTCTTATCGATCATATACACGCCCTTCGCATTTTTGCTTATAGCGAATACGGGACAGACTTGCTCGCATTTTCCGCACTGGTTGCAGTGGTAAATAACGTCATTGCCCTTCCTGTCAGTCTTGATCCTTATACAGGAAAGATCCTGCTGCATCACTTTGTAAAAAGAAAGAGAACAGGCTTCTTCACAGGAATGACACTGAACGCAGTTTTCCGGGTATTTTACTACTAAACGTTTCATAAATGTAAATACTCCTAAATCAAATTGCTACTTTGGTTACTGTTAATTATAACATAAGAAAAATCAAATGCAAGCAATATAGGTTATTGTTAACATATAATCATCTGGAGATCGTTTTATTTTTCTCTTGTAATGAGAGAATTAAAGGAATAAAATGTAAATGTTTTTGGAGGCTTATATCATGATAGAACTGTTAGTACTCGCCACGCTTTTCTTCGGACCCTGCCACGGTTACGAGATAAAAAAGAATTTTCCCGGCATCAAGATCAACAATAATACTCTTTACCCGCTTTTACAGAAACTTGTAAAAAACAGTTGGGTCAATATGGAACTTCAGCCCCAGGACAACAAACCTGCAAAGAAGGTATATCACCTGACGGAAACAGGACACGACAGGCTTTTCGAACTCATTACAGACTTTGATAAAAATAAAGCAGCATCCATAGATGAGTTCTTTATCAGAGTAGCTTTCTTTCAATTCCTGCCAAAGGATTCCATAAAGCAGATACTCGACAGCAGAGATGCCTTTCTCAACGATCAGGTCAGCCAGCAAAAGCTCATGGTCATACTGGACCGCTTCCCTGACAAGGCGTACGATATACTGTATATGAAAAAATACGCCTCTTCCAAGCTCTTCGACGAAAAACAATTCGTGAAGACCCTCAAGGAAAAATACGGCATAGAAGATGAGATCTAGATCGATCAGACTTTGGATAATCGAGTAGGAGGCGGCCGATAGGCCGCCGACCTCTCACACCACC
>CAZTHD010000217.1:0-3474 GCA_964613315.1 uncultured Oscillospiraceae bacterium
ATTATCTTTTTGTCGTGCATCTCGGCCACCAGCTCTCTTACGAACTTTTTGTCCCTGTCAAGGAACTCTTCGAAATCGGAGAGCCTGCATCCTGCAGGATGGTCCGTAAGATAATCTACTAGCCTTGACATCTCTTCGGACTCCTCTGCAGCTTCCACGACCATGGCTCTGTATTCTTCGGCGCTGCATTTGTAGTCGCCTTCTCCGCTTCGCCTGTAAGTGTTCGATGGGCTCCCGTCTATATATACGGGCCTGAACTCCTTTTTTGCCCTTGGCACGTTGATGACTACTATATCCTTTCCATCAAGGTCAAGGTGATAGACGTCTTCAGGCCTTAATATATTGGCGCTCACTTTCTTTGGGTCATTCAGCTTTTCCCAAAGCTCGGCTATGAGCGCATCGGGATCCGGAAGGTCTACGGCTTCAAAGGACTTATCCTTCCTCTCGATGACTCCCAGGAGTATTATACCGCCCAAGGTATTGCAAAATGCGGAATAGGTCTCCCATATGCTTCCCGGAAGGCCTCCCAATGCTCTCTTTGCCTCTATCCTGTTGTTTTCTCTGTAAGCTCCGAGATTATCGAAATCTATCATTATATCTTTATCGTCAGGACGTTGAGTCCGAGCATGTTCTGATAATCTATATCTTTGAGTATGCTGTAGATCATCCTGATGCCCATATTTTTGGTTATGTCTCCGTCAGCAGGAGCTGCTGCCCTGTTTTTGGGATCGAAGGCCACGCAGTCGTCCTTTATCCTGAGTATGACGTTTTCGTCTTTGTATACCACTCTCACGTCTACGGAATGGCTCTTTTTATCTTTTTCAAAGCCGTGCTCTACGATATTGCCGGCCATCTCTTCGAGTGCAAGGGCTGCATAATACGAACGCTTGGAATCTATGCCCTTGCTAAGACAGAACCCTCGCACTCTGTCAGAGAGCGATACGACCTCTTCTTTTGTCCTTATGCTTATATCTATCCTGTCATCTTCCGGGACTCCGAAGCCTTCCGGTATGACCATGAGCTGCTCCATGTTTTTGGGAAAACTCTTATGCTTCGCCCAGGCATATACGTATATTATGATAGTCGTCACGACGCCGTTAAGGACGTTTGCGATATATACGGCGTTTATACCCATATCCTTGATAAAGAGGAATGAGAACAAAGCCACGCAAAGCACTCCGTCTATGAATGCGAATATATTGACGAAAAGCTGTTTGCCGCTGGCCTGACCGTAGCAGCTCATGTGAAGGTAAAGAAGAGCGAAGGGCATTGAAAGGGGAAGTATCCTAAGGCCCGATACCATCATGCCGTAAGCAGGAACGGCATGGTCTTTGAAGAAAAATCCGGAGAAAGGCGCAGCACCGAGCATTATGAAAGCCATGACTGCGCATATGATGGGCAAATACCTCCTCATCATGACGCGCATAACGTCCACGAGGGTCTGCCTGTCCTCTTCTCCTATGCTTACGCTCATGACGAGCCTTGAAACGGCAAGCATGCCGTTGGGCACGGCCCAGAATATGTTCATGAAATTGCCTGCGGCTGCAAAGGCCGAAAGTCCCATGCTTCCCGTATAGGTCTCAAGAAGCCCGTTCACTATGAATCCTCTTAAGGTCTGATACATAAAGCTGGCGGCTCCCGGGAAGCCTATGACTATGATGGGCAGGAATTCTTTCCAAGGGCTTGCTTTGATCTTTATCTTGAGCGTCGACTTCTTCGATGCGAAGTATCCGGCCTGTATGAACATGAATATCCACATGCCAAGGGCTGAAGCAAGGGCAAGGCCCATTTCCTCCAGTCTTAATACCTTTATGAAGAGAAAGTCGAATAGGAGGTTAGCCGCTATATATGCAAGGCTTGCCGTAAGAGTTCTGCTGCTCCTGTTCTCCATGGCAAGGAAGGGAGCCAGCTGATTGCCGATAAGAAAGGGGAAAACGCCCAGAGACTGCCACATAAGATAGCGGCCGAAAACCGGCTGAAGGGCAGCGTCCTTTGTAAAGATGCCCGTAAGTCCGAAGGTCCCTATGACCACGAAAACCGAAATAATAACTGCTGCCACAAGGGAAGATACCACCAGGTCCATAGACATGACTCCCTGTATCTTATCGTACTCGTTTCGTCCGAGATATTTTCCGCATACTATGGAGCAGCCTCCCGCAAGCATCATGCTTATGGCGTTGAGAAGCATGATTATGGGTGTATAAAGACCGACGGCGCTCATGGCGTTTATGCCTATGTAATTGCTTGCAAAGAAGCTGGAAACAAGACCGTTCACGGCCCCCACGCCCGCCAGCAGGACCTGAACAGGCAGGAGCCTGAGCATCAGCTTCGATATCATTTTCAAATTACTCTTATCCATAGCTTCCCTGCTAAATGATCCCGCTGCTTTGCAGCGGGATCCTCGTTACTTCAATCTGATAATACTTCTGTTATGAGATGCCATTTCCACCTGTGGAGCTGGCCGTAGGTCTTCACCTGCTCAGGAGGGATGAGCTCTGATTTGGCCACACCAAAATCCTTCAGAAGCTTTCTCACTTCCGAAAGGTCCTGCTGCGTATATAGAGTTTTCCTTCTCTTGTCTACGCTATACCAGCGTTCGCTGTACATCTCGTAGGGGCGCATCGACCCGTAAAATTTAGATCCCATATCGATTCAATTATATACTACCGTTTCTTTCCAAACAACAAAAAACTGTGTCGCCCGCTATTTTGCCCCTGCGTCTTCGACCGTCAGCCTGTCCCATCTGGACAGATTCGTCGAAACGCCCCTGCCGCTTGATATGAATACTATATCTCCTGACTTCCAGGTACCGTAGACGTTTTTGGATCTGGTATACTTAAGAGCGCTGTAAAGGACGCTTCTGTGGGGCTGGTTGTTATCGTTGTTTTTCCCTGCGGATATGATGAAAAATCCGGGCCTTAGCTCCTCGAGCCTGCTGTTTGAAGTATAGCTCCCGTGATGGGAAGCGACCATGACCGTAGGCTTTAGATCGTATTCCGAAAGCTTTGCCTCCGCCTCCCACTCGAGATCTCCTGTGGAGAGAAAGCTCGTGCTGCCGTATTCTATATATGTAACAACTGAATTGTTGTTGGAATTTTCGTTTCCGTCCTCTATATCGTATATCCTGAGTACTGCTCCGTTTCCAAGCTCGATGGTCATATCGCTGTCCTCTTCGTAAGTGCCGCCGTCTTTTTGCACCGCATTCTCGAAGTACCAGAAATACCCCTGTCCTTCCGCTCTGTCTCCGTAGATAGTATGCTCCACGTCAAAGGCTTCGTAGACGTATTGAAGGCCTCCCACGTGGTCTTCGTGACAGTGGGTGGCTATGACGTACTCAACTACTCCGTCGCCGACGAAGGGCTTCATTTTCTCCGGAAGAGACGCCCCGTTTGCATAAGAGCCTCCGTCGATGAGGACCTGGGTATCTCCCATGGAAAGGAAGACTGACTGGCCCTGTCCCTGGTCGAAGACTAT
>CAZTHD010000218.1:0-3460 GCA_964613315.1 uncultured Oscillospiraceae bacterium
CAGTCCGCATAGGGAAAAGCGGAAGTTATGCTTCCACACCTATGCCAGAAGAGCCCAAAAATAGCTATTACCGATGGTTATGTAGAGATTGTTAAAAGACTAGGAGAAAATGATTTTTCTATTAATGGAGTTACAACCCAGGTATGGGTTAGGTCTGCAGACAGAAGTGTAATGGATAAGAAAGTGTATCAAAGTGGTAACACAAAAGACCCATCTGGATGGATTGAGACATCTTACCTTGATAAGGCGTGGGTGTACCATGATTATTATTATGAAGATGTATATACACAGGACCCGTTTGTAACGTATACAGTTGGTGCTCTAGCTGCAATTCTTGGCTATGTTTTTACAACAAATCCAATAACTGCTTTTATTTGGAGTATTGCTACAATTCTAGTTTCTATTGCTTTGCCATGGACAAAAATTGCACGAGTTCATTGCTATGAATATCTGGATACTGTGAGTTCGTATCCATTGTTATGGTATAGAAAAGTAGACTGTAGAGTTATGGCATATTATAATAACGTATATACACATGCTGGTGATGATGTTAAATATTATTTTATGAACTTAGTTTAAACTGAGTTAAAAAGATTTAGATCATAATATTTAACCGTTGCGTCATAATCATTTTGCGTTAACGGATAATATCCCAACAGAGTTTGTCCGTGACATAGATCGAGCTCATTCTTGCCAAGCAAGATGCTGCATAAAGGGCAGGATTATTTAAAAAACGCAGTTTGAAAACTTTACGGAGGACTAATAAATTCGAATGGGTAAGCAGAAAATAGTATTAGTTTTTTTGGTTATTGCGGTTATTGGTTATTTCGCACTTAATTATATTATGTTTGGGACCCCTATACATATTGTTGACCATAAAGACGTCAGCAACGAACAGCATATTGGCAAGATAGTGCTACTGTTATTTGTAGTATCAATATATACGTTTTTATTTATTATGGGCGTTGACGCCAACCCCTATTACATACTATTTGCATTTGGGATTAAATGTATATGGGATGGGTCTTGTGAAAAGAAAGGTGGGTGTACACGAGATATTTATATTGATTCATTTCTCTTTGGGGGATATTTTTTATTGATGTTTGTTATAGGCACAGTTTGGTTTTGAGCTATACCCCGTAAAATGGAGCCAGTAAGTTGGCGTCGGAAAGCCTTTATAATTACGGCTTAAAAAAAGAGTTTTGGTGCTCATTTTCAGTATAGCGGATATATCAACCTTTCCTATGATGAGATCATGGCGGTTTTCTTTTGACGGACCTTTTTTTGCTTACCATCTTTTGACATATCTATCTCAAAGTAGTAGTTTATGCTGTCGAAGAAACACTTGTTGAACTTCCTGGGGAAATAGTGCAAGAAAAAAATACTGACAAAAGCCAGTAATATTAAATGGTTTGGTGGATTTAACACCGATGGTTTTCAAGGTAAAGCCCGAACTTTTATAGTACTATCGACGGAAAAAGGGTTTGAAGTTTTAGGATGGTCAGCGATAGATTTTTCTTTGCAATTATATTATTTCGTCATGGAATGTATCAACGAACAAACTATGCTTTGATTTTCCATCACCGATTAATATGATATCATCATTTTGTAAACAGGTTTATGAACAGTAAGTTTACGTTAGTCCCAAGCAGTTCAAAATACATGAGCGGATTAATATTTACAGTTAGGTGTATTTCAGAAAGGAAAAACGGCAGATGAAAAAAGTTATCGCAATGATAAGTGCAATTATAATGGCACTTGGAAGCAGTTCCTTAGTGTTTGCAGATGGCATGATAACAAAAAATGAAAATGCGAAATGCAGTATAGTTATTAATGAGACTGTAGATGAACTGCACCGTACAATCAGAAACTATAAAGCTGATGAAAATACTTTTGTTGATGGTGCTGAAGAAGCTAATCCTGAAGAGATATTGCTTGCTCTCGGTATGGATGAGGAAGAGATAGGGAGGTTAAGTGAAGAGGCTTTGCTGTCATGTGGTAGCGCTAAGGAAATATATTATATTACGGCTTATACAAAAACTGATGAGAGCGGTGTAGTTTCATATCTGACAGAAAAGCAGGCTGTAGAAGAAGCTGCAGAACTGAGAATGAAGCAGGATGTTGCCAGAGCAAATCAGATAAAATCGTTAAAGTTGAATGTACATAATTCGATTAATCAGCAAGGTTCGTATTCCGATGAATACATGGTGATTAACCTCCTTGTTACACACAATGGTGGCGGCAATTATCGTTTCGTGGTGAGCGGTGTGTGGTTAACAATGCCCTATTGGAGAAAAACCGATTCTATTGGGGCTTCAGCACAGGTGATATCTATTAATAATGACAGCAGATACGGACATTATTGGTATGGCAGAACGATAAATAATAATGGAACTATAACCACTGATTCTGTTCATGTATATAACGGAATAACCTATGGAAATGCTGCAACTGGTAACTGGTATGGTTCGGCATGTTCATTTAGTATGCCAAACGATTATTTTACGGATACATATTCTATATGGTATGATGACTTTGGTGCTTATTATGAATTTACCGGTTCTTTGATCCATCCGACACTCCCAACTACATTTAGCGTGGTTGGTA
Organism: uncultured Oscillospiraceae bacterium; assembly: GCA_964613315.1. Taxonomy (GTDB): domain Bacteria; phylum Bacillota; class Clostridia; order Peptostreptococcales; family Anaerovoracaceae; genus RUG13409. Next base: position 2,608 of record CAZTHD010000218.1, read on the forward strand.
ATTATAACCATATTAGTGCAAGTCTTAGTTATTCTCCGAGTATTACAATAACAACAGGACCTTTTGCCGTATCAATTTCCGTGGGAGTTTATATTAACAACCATACGGATGTAAGGGGTGCTGAATTCCAAGTCACTTACACCCCTTGATTTGTGAGCGAGGTATAGGCATAATGATGGAATTTTTGTATATTTTGTTGGAGTTGATTCCTCTGGCATATTATGTCATTATCTTCTTAGCATTTCCTCCTGATAGGTTCGGATACGATCTCTTCAGTATATTATTGGCTGTATATGCAACGGGGGCGATTATACTTTACAAGCTGATACAGACAAAAAAGAGTGTGGATGAACTCAGAGAAAAGCTGTCAAAAATGGAATCAAAACAGATTGAAATCGAGAAAGAGAGAACCTTATCGGCATCGGAGCCGGAAGCTGATGCGGAATCAGACAGATAAATAATACCATGCGGAGATATGTTGAATTATGATATAATACACATGTAAAACTGAACAGAGCATCAGAGGCGGTGCGGCCGTAAAAGCTGTGAGGCAAGGCGCACCCGCTACATAAGGGAATGGAGGTCGAAGGCCTCCGCATATCATATACCGTAGGCGCTGAGAAAGATGTCCGTCGGCGAAAGCCAGTCATTGGGGAAACCTGAGAAGGCAGGGCATTCATTCGTCTGAAGCGCGAGCCGGGAGACCTGCTGGTGTTCCTTCGTATATTATCAGAAACAGTGAATGGTAATATGGCTGCGGGAGTAGTTGTATTACCATTTTTGTTTTAATGGCTTTTGGGGAGGATATATGAAATACATGATTTCGTCCATATCGGACGTGGTAACTGAAGAA
>CAZTHD010000219.1:0-3455 GCA_964613315.1 uncultured Oscillospiraceae bacterium
TCCGCCTTCTTCAGTTACCACGTCCGATATGGACGAAATCATGTATTTCATATATCCTCCCAGAATTACTGTTTTTACTCCCTAACTCTATATTTTTTTGAGTTAGGGAGCAATAATTTATATAGTTGATAAGATCTTTTCCATCGCAAAGCATCCCCCTGAGAACACTCAGGTGGATGGAAAGGAGGTTTGAAGAAAATTCTATTAACACGGCCGCAGTTTGCCGGGCGGCCGCCGGCTTGATCTGTATTCATGCTGCAGATCATCAGCATTAGGCTTCTTTTATACTGCAGCCCATGCAGTTTTGCTTATTACCAGTATATCGGATAATTGCCGTAGCGCTGCTAATGCTCGGCATACTGCCACCATGGGATCTGATTGTAGAAATCGATCAGCTTCTCCCACATGCTTAATCCTTCAGTCAATTGAAACCAAGTCTCTGTTTGTTCGATAATATACGGAATCAGAATTCTTCTCTTCATGCAGCAAACTATTTGATACCAGTTTCTTAAGAATCGTATTCCTCAGATAACTCGAATTACTTATTCCGAGATACTCAGATATTTCCTTTGCATTATGCGCATTGTAATAACAATACTCAAGTATTCTCTTATCATGCTTCGATCCGCCTCTGACAGGGAAGAAACAGAGATTCGGCGTCCCGTCATCTTTTACCCCTTCCTGATATGTCAGATCCGGAAGAACCAGAGTAAAGTGATCCGACTCAGCACATATAAAAGGTTTATGATTCTCATCTGCAAGAGAATAGGCTTCTTCTATTTTTTCAAATCCCGTTCCCGCTGCCTCCATAGCATTACACGCTACAAGGATATTGCATATAAGTTCGTTCCTTCGCTTTGATATAAGGGATGAAAGTTCATATGTTTTTTTGACGGTCTCATGTTGAAAGAAACTGCCGGGCGATGTTATTTCCAGACGGTCCTTAAAAATATCAACCTGGATCTGCGTTCCGTCTAAATAATAATCCCTGTGCGCTACGGCATTTATGATCCCTTCAAAAAGCGCTCTTTGAGGATATGCATCGATATTTATTCTACCGTCATTCGTTTTTATAATCGAATGATTCATCCTCTGACGGACAAAATCCAGCATAAAGCTTATGGAATTAGTAATATTCCCTTTATACTTATTGACCGATACTATACGCTCACTCCCCTTATTAAACCCTGAAAAAACAGAGCATTGCACTTCTGTTTTTTCTCCGGTATAGTCATCGGCAAACAATACGGCGCCGTTTTTCAAGCGTCCTTCTTCATCAAAAAAACCTATGGAAGCCAAGTACTTATCTGAAAGAACATTGCTACCATCATTACGTTCTTCGCAAAATCCAAACAGATCTGTAAAATCGTCTTTTGAGTACTCCCGGTCAGATGTCAATGTGTCAAAAGAAGCGTTATGACTTTTGATGCTCATATTAATGATCTCTTCGTAGCTTGCACCGTTGGTCATACCGCTGCGGCGCATGTAAATCGAAGGCACTCCGTTATACTTCAGTATCACCGGCTTCACCTGTGATTCTTTTATCCGGACCTTGATAATGAATCGCTCGCTTCCCCTGATTTGATAATTGATAAAGTTGATGTCATATTCCGGTCTGGGAGAGACATGCTCGTTGATCTGATTATTAAAGAAATTTCGCTCATTATCCGCTTCCTTCCTGTCGAATCCTATCAGTTTGTTCGTTTTATCTTCAACCCCGATGAAGAAAACTCCTCCGCTGCTGTTTGCAAATCCGCACACGGTTTTTAGCCAGGAAACCACATCATCCCGATTTAGTTTTGCTTTATATTCAATTTCTTTGTTTTCCAGCTCTACTGTACCGATCAGTTCTTCTAAATACATATTTCAGTCCTCCCTGTTGAAGCACTTCAATATTACTTCAACATTACTTCAATGTCAACTTCTATATTACTTCAACGATTACTTCAATACTACTTCAATACTACTTCAATACAACTTCAATGTACTTCAATGGTCATCAAAGTGATTCACGGTGTTTCATTTAAGGGATTTGCGTGAGCGCAATAAAAAATGGCGGAGAGTCTCCCCGCCGATTAGGTTGGACCCGGGTCCTCAAGACCAGCCCAAACTTACATTAACTTAATATCATAAAAACGGGACCATATATATGGGAAGATATATAGCTTCTTCTGTCTCTTTTAGATCCGAAGTATGTAAAACTATGGCTTTATCAAGATAATCGCCATACTTTGCTGCAGCTTTCCTGAGTGAATTCAAAGTATAATTTTTTCCGGATTTGACTTCGATCGGAACAATATTGTGTTTACTGCTGACTTTCTTCTTGTCTATCAGAAAATCCAATTCCATTCTTGATTCCTTATCGTCTCTTGAAGAGTTCGAATAGAAAAACAGTTTGTGTCCGGAACTGACAAGCATCTGAGCCGCCAGATTCTCGAACAGCATTCCGAAATTGACTTCCAGTTTATCAAACAATATCTTCTTATAGATGTCTTCGCTGACTATGCCTCTTTCATCAAATGTATGGCTGATAAGAAGTCCTGTATCTAACAGGTAGCACTTAAGCAGAGTCTCATCTCTGTTCAGGTTCAACCCTATATTGGGTTCAGTTGAGTTATAGCAGTTGTTAACTATCATTGCATCGGACAACCAGAACAGGTCATCTTTCACCGCACTGAATCTGAGGCCCTCCTGCACGGCTGCCAGCTTAAAGTGCCGGTTCTGTTTTTTAAGTTGAGAAGGTATTTCGTCGAATATCGCTTCGACACGGACAGAATTGCCGCTCACATGCTTTCTGATATCATCCCTGTACAGTTTAAGAATACGTCTTTTAGCCCTGTCAGATGCATTGAAATCCTGTTTCTCGATATATGCCTTCACAGACTGCGGCATACCTCCGATAAGCATATAAAGCCTAAGCTGATCCATAACTTTTCTATGCAAAGCCTGACCGAGAGGTCTTTTTGTCTCAAAACACTCTCTGATCAGAGAATACATATCATCTCTCCCGACAGCCCATAAAAACTCTTCGAAATCCATAGGATACATATTTATGGAGTCTTCTTCAGACGGAATAAGGATTCCTTCTACATTTTTCTTGATCGAAATCAGGGAGCCGGTTTCTATATAGTCGTATCTTCCGTCCCCGACCAGATATTTTATCGCGCTCCTGGCTCTTGGGAACAACTGCACTTCGTCGAGAATGATCAGCGACTCCCTTTCGTAAAGCGCTGTATGATAATATGTTGATAACTTCAAAAACAAGGAATCAAGATCATCCAGTTCATTTAAGAACAGTCCTTTTATCTCATCGCTTGCCTTGTTAAAATCGATCAATATATATGATTTGTATTCATTTTTTGCAAACTCTTCGGCAATATAACTCTTACCGACTCTTCTCGCTCCCTGGATCAGAAGTGCCGACTGCCCTTGTTCATTATCTTTCCACTCTTTCA
>CAZTHD010000220.1:0-3424 GCA_964613315.1 uncultured Oscillospiraceae bacterium
TAAGCTTTACGGAAAGACCCAGGTTGACCGTATCTCCCGAGATCTCATCTTCTGCGACGTCCAAAAGTCGGTGAGCCACATCATCCTCACGTCCCTTTTAAGATCGATTCTGATCGTTCTCGTTATCACCGGCCTTGCCTTCGTCGCATCGCGCTTTGCAAAAGTCAACTATTATAACGACAAAGAGTACGATCAGGAAGCTTACGAGGAGCTGGAATGGATGGATGAGCACATAGACGCCTTGAATGATGCTTATGAAAGGGGCGACTACAAGGCCATCAAGTCCCTGTACTATGAAAACACAAGGGCGGTATCCGGATGGAGCCTCTATCCTTCCTACTGCATCAAAGCCGAGTTCGAAGACATAAAGTCAAAGACCCGTTTCGATTACAGCCTGCTTTGTGACATGCTCTATTTCTGCTACTTCCCGGAATACATAACGGGACGCAACGGCATGAAGAGGATCGATGCAGCTGAATACGAAGAGATGAGAGAAGCCATCTACTCCGATCTTGAATCGAAGGGATATACCAGGGAAGAGCTTAAAGATATCTACAAAAAGTGCTCTGATTCCTACGGATACATAAATTCATCGGAACTCAAACAATACGTAAAGGAGGACGGCAATGGTAAACTGTAAAAACTGCGGCGCACCGCTGCGCCTTGAAGACGCCTTCTGTCCCCACTGCGGAACACCGAACCCCGAAGCCCAGGAACACCTTAAAAAGCTCGCCCAGCTCGACAAAGACATGGAGAGCGCAAAGCAGGAAGTAGCTGCTGAGGTAAAGAAGAGCAAGAAAGGCTACGGCCTTCTCATAATCATGGCCATACTGCTCCTTGCCAACCTGGTCGCCTTCGTGATGCACGAGGCTTCTTATGAGATAGCTGACAGGATCAGGGCATCGAGGATGGGAGAAACGGAGATAAAAGCACAGCTCGACGCTCTCCTCGATGAAGGTGAATATATAGAGATGTCCATCTTCATGAACAAGTACGATCTTAGCTATCAGAAGTATTACGAATACAACAAGATCTCATATATGGCGGATTATTACGACCGCATAATAAAGTCTATGACCGAATATCTCTATTCAAGGGATCCTTACGACGATCCCCTGGTCAACGTATGTAAGGGCGTCATAGATTATGAACAGGAGTACGTCATGCTCAAAAAGAGAGATAACGAGCCGCGTACGAACTATCACATAGAAAAGCTCAACGGAGAGGTCGAACAATATCTTAAGACCTACCTCAAACTCACGGATGAGGATATTGAGACTTTGAGCGATATGAATTATTCCGGCCTTTTGCTGCTGGTGAATGAGAGGCTGAATTATGAAGAGTAAATGGATAGGAGTCGCAAGATTTGCGATAGTGATACTTATACTTGTATTGTTTATGAACTGTCTTTCCCTTTTCATAGAAATAAGGAGAGACGTTCTCTACGGGTCGAGAAGTTACGGTCTTAGCACCCTCAACGATTACTTTGACGAAGGCCGTTTCCAGCAGATATATGACGGTGCGATTTCTAACAAATATGCAGACGATAAGCTTGCTGTTGATGCATCGCAGTACGAAGCCTTCGGAAGATACTACCACGCATATACCCTGGCCAGAATATATGAAGACAACGGCGAATACTTAAAGCAGATGGAAACTGAAAAGGCTAATATTTCCTGGAGAAAGATACTCGACGTCATAGACGTTCTGGAGTCGGAACTCAAATAACTGATACAAAGGCAAAGCCCGCGCGCTTTTAAGGCTTGCGGGCTTTTTCATTTTTTGGTTGTTATTTATTTTTTTCTTTGGACCTCTTATCGTTGATAATGGCCATGTGTTCTGCAGTGATCAGTTCTACTCCGTTTTCTCTAGCCCACTCCACGCAGCCTTTAAGAGCTGTGGGGAGGAAGATCCTCGGTACGTTGAGGAGCTTTTCCAAAGCGTCGTCCGTGAACTTTATCTTGTCGTCTATCCTGTCCGCTGCATATCTGATGGAGGAAAGCGATGTCTTTCTAACAGGAAGGAGTTCGGCTCTCATTCTTCTCTTGCGGTGGAACCAGAAGTTCTTGCTGTCTCTGTAGCCGTAGTCTACGGGAAGAGGCGGGAAGTCCTGTGAGCGAACGCCGTTGATGATGGCGTCGCTGTATTTCTTTTTCATGAGTATCCTGTCTACTTTGAGTATGAAATGCGCGCCGAATTCAGAAGTGATGCCGTTGAAATCGTGATACGGAGGCTTGTAACCGTTGAGTTCGCCGGGTCTGTCGTTTTCCGCATGGTCCAGTTCTCTCACCCAGCTGCATTCGATGACCTGTATGGCATCTGTCATGACCATGGGTCTCTTCTCACCTGTTTCTTCTTCTATCTGGCTCTTTTCCAGTCTGAAGTTGCAGTTCTTCATCTTTTCGGCAGGAGTATCTCCCGGCCAGCTGAGCTTGACTGCTTCCTTAAAAGTCTTAGGATCGTCGTCGATGAAGTTTATAGCGCACTTTCCGTCAGTGAGTATGTGTTGCGCCGTATTGGAATTGTTCCTGCAGGAAAGAAGCATAGCGTAAAAGCCTTTTCCTGCTACGTAATAGGGCTGTACCAGTGAATAGGGCCCAAGAGACGTGCTGCCGTCCTCACACAGCGTACTTATGACGACTGTGGGCATCGGAAAGTAAAGTGACGTCTGATAGAAATTATCTACCACTCTTAAGTTTTCAAAACTGCTCATTTTATTCGCTCCTTATATACCTTTAATACATGATATACTTTTTTATGAACCTGTTCATAAAAAGTATATCATTGCGATATTTACTTGTCAATTCACTCCGATACCAATATACTTAACAGGTAGAAGAACTGACAGGAAGGGCAAAAAAATGCCAAAGATAATAGAAAATTTAAGAGAAAAACTCCTCGATGAAGCGCGGAAACAGATAAAAGAAAACGGCTACGCAAAGACCACGATCAGGTCCATCGCCAAGGGGTGCAGCGTCGGTACGGGAACTGTATACAATTACTTCCCTTCAAAGGACATGCTCATTGCTTCCTTTATGTCGGAAGACTGGAAGGAATGCGTCGCAAAAATGAAAGCATCCGGCTCGAAGGATCCAAAGGCTCTTTTGTCCCTGGTATGCGGAAGCCTCGTTTCCTTCATAAAAGGCCATAGCTACCTCATCACAGACAAGGACGCAGGAGCAAGTTTTTCGTCGGCATACTCCATATATCACGGCCGCATGAGGCAGCAGATAGCCGATATCTTAAGTCCCATGTGCGAAGCAAACGGAAAAGATGACCCCTTCTTTTCTGAATTTATCGCAGAATCCATACTCAAATGGACATCGGAAGGAAAGAGCTTTGAAGAGCAATACTCCGTGCTGAAACTGCTCTTCGACTGAAAATGATAAGGAGAATAAATGATGATATACAAGAAGCAGCGAGT
>CAZTHD010000221.1:0-3418 GCA_964613315.1 uncultured Oscillospiraceae bacterium
TTGCCCATAAACGTTAAGCGGGTTATAGCATTTGTCATCCGGCTGCCATGGGCGATGCGGGGAAATGTACTATGTGACTGTAGGACCGGTTGTTCTTCTTGCGATCTACTTCATCGTGCGCATATGCGAACTCGGAGTCTGTGTTGCAATGACCATTGCCTGCATCCTGCTGTGCCTAATGCAGCTCTTTGCTTTTGTGTGGACTTACACCGGTAAGTTCAATTCCCAGATCCCGGCTTTCGTAGCCTGGATCCTTCCTGCATTCTTTGTGCTCGACAGCCAGTTCCTGAGATACTTCAGGAGATACTGGTCCAGGTATCCTTTCATGATCATCACGGACGTCTGTGCATGGCTTGCAGTCGTATTCATCATCCTTGCGTCAAAGAGGATGGCTCCCTGGAAGGAAGGTGATCCCTACAGGCGCAGATACGGTGACCGTATGGAGGGCAGAAGGGTATACAGCATAGTACCCATGTCTAAGCTCACTGCGTATTTCATGCCGACAAGGATCGGATCTTCCAACTACATAAGAGACAGCATCGAAGTATCCAATATAGACAGGTACATACACGAAAAGCGCCGTCAGGGTCTAAAGCATTTCGGCCTTACTCATATGTTCCTTGCGGCTTACGTAAGGGCAGTTGCAGAGTACCCCGCGCTCAACCGCTTCATTGCCGGGCAGAAGATATATCAGAGATTCGATATAATCTGCAGTATGGTGATAAAGAAGGAGATGAGTTCCGACAGCCCCGATACGACCATAAAGGTCAAGTTCGACCGAAGAGATACGGCAGCTGAAGTTTATGAAAAATTCAATTCAGTTGTCCAAAGCGTCAAGGAGACCCAGGAACTCAATACAGGTTTTGATAAGGTCACGAGGATATTCGATGTGATACCGAGCCTCCTTCTTTCCCTTGTTATATGGCTCCTTAGGATACTGGACTACTTTGGGCTCCTTCCCGTTGAGATACAGGCCTTCTCTCCATTCCATGCTTCCATGTTCATAACTTCCATGGGGTCTTTGGGCATACCGCCCATTTATCATCATCTCTATGACTTTGGGACCATGCCGGCCTTCTGCGCCTTCGGTGCGAAAAGGACCGAAAAGACGGTCAACGCTCAGGGAGAACCGGTATCGAAGAAGTACGTGGACTTTACCTGGGTCACGGACGAAAGGATATGCGACGGATTTTACTATGCCGCAGTTCTTAAGAAGATGAAGAGTTATCTCCTTCATCCCGAAGTCCTCGATAACCCGCCCGAAGAAGTAAAGGAAGATGTAGAGTAGACGAAATGCGTATGAAGCGCATGAGATAATATATTCAACTTGGAGAAAAAACATGAGCACACTATTCAAAAACGCAGACATCCTGGTAAGAAGAGAAGGGAAGATCGAATTCTTAAGGAATGCTTATCTAGGAGTAGAAGGGGCATGCATATCATATGTTTCCGATGAAGCGCCGGAAAAGGGTTATGACGAGACGAAGGACATGTCCGGTAAACTTCTGATCCCCGGCCTTGTCAATGCCCATACCCATACTCCCATGACTCTTTTAAGAGGCGTGGGCTCCGGCCTTCCTCTTCAGCGCTGGCTCTTTGAAGCCATATTCCCTGTCGAAGACAAAATGGTCACCTCAGACGTTCTCATAGGAGCACAGTTTGCCATACTCGAAATGCTTGCCTGCGGTACCACCTGCTATCAGGATATGTACTGGGACTACGGCGAGCTCGCGCCTATGGTACTCGAAAGCGGTATAAAAGTGAATGCAGGCGCCGTGATGCAGATGAACGACCCCGAAGCCCAGTGGGCAAAAGATTTCTTTGCAAGAAGATTCGGAGCCACAGAGCGTTTCTTCAGGAACTTCAATAATTCAGGAGATGGGCGCATCCATGCTAACATTCAGATACATTCCGAATATCTCACAGTTGACGATGCTCTTATGAAGTGCTCGGAGCTTGCCCATCAGTACAACATAGAAGTACATACCCACATATCGGAAACAAGATCCGAACATGAGGAGTGCATAGGACGCCACGGAGAGACTCCCATCGCTCATTTCGACCGTTTCGGACTTCTCGATACAGGAGCCGTTTGCGCCCACTGCGTATGGGTATCCGATGAGGATCTCGATATAATGGAAAGAAAAGGCGCGACTTTCGTTCATAATCCTACGAGCAATCTTAAACTGGGATCCGGCATAGCTCCCGTATCGAAGGCCCTTGCAAAGGGTGTCAACGTGGCTTTAGGTACGGACGGCACTGCAAGCAACAACAACCTCAACATGTTCGAGGAGATGCATATTGCTTCCATACTCCAAAACGGCGCTGATCACGATGCCCTTGCTCTTGGCGCCCGGGAAGCCTTCGATATGGCTACCATAAACGGATATAAGGCGCTCCACAGAGAAGACTGCGGAGAACTGGCAGTAGGAAAGAGGGCGGATATAGTAGCCATTGACATGGATAAGCCTCATCTCCTTCCCGACGTTGATACTCTTGCTCTTCTTGTCTACAGCGCCCAAGGCTCGGACGTTTGCATGACCATGGTCGACGGAAAGGTCCTCTATGAAAACGGCGAATATCTCACGATAGATGCAGAAAAGTGCAAAGCGGAGTATCTTGCAGCTGCAAAAGCGCTGCTTTGCTGAAAATTTCAAAAAAAGCATTGTGAAAGTTTTTCAATAGATATACAATGGTCGCTGGACAAGACATAGTCAAAGTGTGTATTAATATATAAGGAGGTACACGATGGGTATACTTGATAACGTAAAAGATCTCGGAGCAAAAGCTCTTGAAAAGGGCAAGGAAGCAGCAGATACAGCAAAGACCAAACTTCAGATCACAGAAGCTGAAGGAAAGATCAAGGAGCTGCTCCTCGAAGTTGCAAAAGATATGCTTGCAAACAAGCCTGAGCTTCTTGAAGCAAACTACGGAGTACAGTTCCTGAAGATCAAAGAGTTCCAGAAAAAAATCGAAGAGCTCAAAGAAACACTTGCAAAATAAGTGAAATTAATTACTAAATATCGGTACCGTATATCGGCACCGATATTTTTTTGTTGTATAATATACAATGTAGTATTACGTGTTTGGCTGAGATACAGCAAATGAGAGTGAATTGAAATGGAAAGAACTCATTGGTACAGGGACAGAGTCTTTTATCAGATCTGGCCCAGAAGTTTCAAAGACGGCAACGGAGATGGCATGGGCGACCTTTACGGCGTCCTTGAAAAACTCGATTATCTTAAATCCTTAGGCATAGGAGGCATATGGTTTTCGCCTCTTTACGTAAGCCCCGGTGTGGACTGCGGTTACGATATCGCGGACTATTATCATATAGCTCCGGAGTTCGGAGGCGACGAAGCTTTTGACGCTGTCTTAAAAGCTGCCCACGAAAGGGATATAAAGGTCATAATGGACC